>NZ_JAPDBP010000017.1:82194-115396 GCF_027705305.1 Aeromonas sp. QDB17 | reverse complement strand
CCGATGTGGAGCGGGTGATGTCACTTTGTAGCCGAGATTGGATAAAACTGACCTAATGTTTAATCCGATTGGTATTACAGCGAGGCGGCCACCAAGCTGGCCTACGGCGCCGTGGTGGAGGGAGGCAATGTCACCTTCCGGCTCTGGGCGCCGACCGCCAAGTCGGTCAAGCTGGCGCTGTTCGACGAGCAGCACAAGTCGCTTGGCGAGCGCGCCATGACCCTGGACGAGGCCAGCGGCAGTTGGAGCGTGCAGGGGGGCAGCGATCTTGTCGGCAAATACTACCGCTACGATATCCAGGTCTATCACCCGGTCAGCCGCAAGCTGGAATCCTATCAGGTGACCGACCCCTACTCCTTGAGCCTGGCGATGAACTCCGAGTTCAGCCAGGTGGTGGATCTCGACGATCCGGCCCTCAAGCCGGAAGGCTGGGACAGCCTCAAGGCGCCCCACAGCCAGAAGAACCCCGCCGACATCACCATCTATGAGGCCCACGTCCGGGATCTGACCGGCAACGACGAGTCGACGCCGGTGGAGCACCGCGGCAAGTTCCTCGGGCTGACCGACAGCGACAGCGTGCCCGTCACCCACTTGAAATCCCTGGCCAAGAGCGGCGTCAGCCACCTGCACCTGCTGCCGGTGTTCGACATCGCCACCGTCAACGAGGATCCGGCCAAGGTGGCCAACATCGGCGATGACTTCAGCAAGCTGTGCGAGGTCAATCCCGAGGTCAAGAACTCCAGGTTTGCCAGCCACTGTGGTGGCGGCGAGACCATCGAAGCCGTGCTCGGTGATCTGCAAGCCAGCGACAGCAAGGAGAACCCCGTGGTGCAGGAGCTGTACGGCTATCTGCGCGGGGTGGACTCCTTCAACTGGGGCTATGACCCCTACCACTACACCACCCCGGAAGGCTCCTACGCCACCAATGCGGAGGGGACGACCCGGATCAAGGAGTTCCGCGAGATGGTGCAGGCCATCAAGCAGAACATCGGCATGAACGTGGTGATGGACGTGGTCTACAACCACACCAACGAAGCGGGTCTCGGTTCCAAATCCGTGCTCGACAAGATTGTGCCCTGGTACTACCAGCGCCTCAATCCGGAGACCGGTTCGGTGGAAAACTCCACCTGCTGCTCCAACACGGCGCCGGAACACGCCATGTTCGCCAAGCTGATGGATGACTCCCTGGTCACCTGGGCACGGGACTACAAGATCGATGCCTTCCGCTTCGACCTCATGGGCCATCACCCGAAAGATCAGATGGTGCAGGCCCTGGCCGAGGTGAAGAAGGTCAATCCGGACATGTACTTCTACGGCGAGGGGTGGAACTTCGGCGAGGTGCAGGATGACAAGCGGTTCGTGCAGGCGACCCAGAAGCACCTGGCCGGTACCGGCATCGGCTCCTTCTCCGACCGGCTGCGTGATGCGGTGCGCGGCGGCAGCCCGTTCGACGGCGGCGAAGCCATTCGCAAGACCCAGGGCTTTGGCAACGGCGCCCTGGTGGATGCCAACGAGCTGGACGGCGTCGATCTCGCCACCGCCCTGCATCAGTCCGATCTGGTGCGCCTCGGCATGGCGGGTAACCTCAAGGAGTTCGTGCTGACCGACAAGGACGGCATTCCGAAGAAAGGCTCCGACATCGACTACAACGGTCAACCGGCGGGCTATGCCCAGGATCCGACCGAAATCCAGAACTATGTCGACAAGCACGACAACCAGACCCTGTTCGACAACCTGGTGTACAAGGCACCCGCCGGGGCCGACCTGGTGCGGATGCAGGGGGTCTCTCTGGCGACTGCCATGCTGGGTCAGGGCCTTCCTTTCACCCACGCGGGTGTCGAACTGCTGCGCTCCAAGTCCATGGAGCGGGACAGCTACGACTCCGGTGACTGGTACAACCGGGTCGATTACACCCTTGGCGACAACAACTTCGACAAGGGCTTGCCGCGCAAGGACAAGGACGAGGCCAACTACGAGCTGATCGAGCAGGTGCTCGGCCAGCACGCCAAGCCGGGTTCGGCCGAGATGCATCAGATGGTGAACTTCTACCAGGAGCTCTCCGAACTGCGTCAATCCTCTCGTCTGCTGCGTCTTGGCAGCGGCGCCGAGGTGATCAAGCGGGTCGACTTCCGCAACACCGGCCCTGAGCAGATCCCGGGTCTCATCGTGATGAGTGTGGATGACGGGGTGGGCGCCGGTGCGGATCTGGATCCGGCCATCGACGGCCTGGTGGTGATGATCAACGCCACCAATCAGCCCCAGAGCATCGGCGATTTCCGTGACGGCAAGGATCAGCCCATCGATCTGACCGGCATGGTCCTGAGCGGTGCCCACCGTGACTCCGACAGCATCGCCAGCGGGGCGGCCAATGACAGCGGTCAGCTGACCCTTGGCGCCTGGTCGGCGGCAGTGTTCGTCAAGCCGCAGAGCGGTGCCCAGGGTGCGGGGCTGCCGGTGAGCAAGAAGACGGATCTGAGCACCCTGCCTCCCTTCGGTGACACCGAGGTGTTCGTGCGCGGTTTCCTGAATCAGTGGGATCCGGTCAACAAGATGAACTTCAGTGGCAACTTCACCTATGAGTTCACCACCGAGGTGACGGCGGATCAGCTGGGGTCGACCCAGGTGAAGATCGCTGGCAACGAGTGGAGCGGCCCCGTCAATTACGGCAAGTGCAGCGATACCGACCAGCTTGCGACCGGCCAGGTCAATACGCTCTGTGCCAATGGCGGGGATCTGCCGTTCAACGTGGAGAAGGCTGGCACCTACAAGTTTGTCTTCACCGCCATGAACAAGGACAAGCCCACCCTGAGCGTCAGCTACACCGAACCGGCGCAGAGCTGCAAGGTGCTGGATACCGTCGCGGGCAATCCGCTCGGCTTCCCGCTCTATGTGCGCGGCAGTCTGAGCGACTGGAACGCCCAGCCGGCCTACCAGCTGAGCTACAAGGGGATGGAAGGCAACCTCGCCATCTACCAGGCCGCCTTCAACTACGCGGGCAGCTTTGACTTCAAGTTTGCCAACGACGATGTCAACTGGAGCAAGCAGTTCTTCGTGAAGGATGCCGGTGGCACCCTGATCGCACTGGAGCCCGAGCAGGTTTACCCGCTCCAGCACGGCGACGGTGGCATGGGCAACAACAGCATCACACTGGAACAGGGTCTGTGGAGCTTCCTGGTGAAGGTTGACCCGACTCAGACTTCCGGCGAGGTGGGCAGCGTCATCATCCAGGAGTGCAGCGCCAAGTAAGTCTTTCCCATCGAGCCCGGGGTTGGCTCGGCAGCCCCGGGTTGAATTCCGCCTCGCCAAGGGCGGGATAACACCGAGAGAGTAAGCAAAGCGCGACTGCCGACCGGCAGCCGCGCTTTTTCTTTGCTGTGGGCGAGGCAATAAAAAAGCCGCCCCGTTGGGGCGGCTGTTGGTTGTACCGTTAACGGTCGGCCTAGCGTTTTCGCAGCAGGCGCAGGGCGTTGGCGGTGACCAGGGCGGTGGCGCCGGTGTCGGCCAGCACCGCAATCCACAGGCCGGTGATGCCGAGCAGGCTGGTGACCAGGAAGATGGCCTTGAGCCCCAGCGCCAGCGCGATGTTCTGGTGGATGTTGGCCAGCGCCGCGCGGGAGAGCCGGATCATGGCGGCAACCCCGCCGAGCTGGTTGTGGGTCAGGGCCGCATCGGCGGTCTCCAGCGCCACGTCGGTGCCGCCTCCCATGGCGATGCCGATGCTGGCCCGCTTCATGGCCGGGGCGTCGTTGATGCCGTCGCCGATCATCGCGACCTTTTGCGTCAGACCGAGCTTGGCGATCTCATCGACCTTGCCCTCCGGCAGCAGGCCGGCGCGCCAGCCCATGCCGAGCTCGGTGGCGATCGCCTCGGCGGCGCGGGGGTTGTCGCCGGTCAGCATGATGCTCTTGAGACCAAGCTCGCTCAGCTCTTGCAGCGCCGCAGCCGCCTCGGGGCGGATCTGGTCGCGCAGGGCCAGCAGGGCGGCCGGGGTGGCGTCGGGCTGACCGAGCACCACCACTGTCTTGCCTTGCTGCTCCAGGGTGGCGACCCGGGCCTGCATCGCCGCATCCAGGGTGGCGACCCGGCTCGGTGCCAGCAACTGCCAGAGGGTACCGTTGATGCGACCCTCTACCCCCATGCCGGGCAGGGCGCGCAGATCCTGGGCGGCGGCGAGGTTGAGGCCCCGTTCGCTGGCCGCCGTCACCACGGCGCGGGCCAGCGGGTGGTGGGAGCCCTGTTCGATGGCCGCCGCCAGCGCCAGCAGGTCGGCCTCAGGCTGGCCATTGAGGCTCACCAGTTCGGTCAGTTGCGGCTTGCCCAGGGTCAGGGTGCCGGTCTTGTCGAAGGCCAGGGTATTGATGTGGGCGAGGCGCTCCAGCGCGGCGCCCCCCTTGATGAGGGCCCCCTGGCGGGTGGCTGCCGCCAGTGCCGAGGTGACCGCCGCCGGGGTGGAGATGACCAGGGCGCAGGGGCAACCGATGAGCAGCAGTGCCAGCCCGCGATAGACCCACTCGTCCCAGCTCTGGCCGAAGGCGAGCGGCGGTACCAGCACCACCAGCAGGGCGACCAGCATCATGGCCGGGGTATACCAGCGACTGAAGCGGTCGATGAAACGCTCGATGGGGGCGCGCTGGGTCTCGGCCTCCTCGATGAGATGCAGGATGCGGTCGATGGCGTTGTTGCCGGGTTCGGACACCACCTCAAGGCGCAGCACCCGATCCGCCGCCAGACTGCCGGCGGGGACCTTGTCACCCCGGCGGCGCTCCACCGGGATGGATTCGCCGGTCAGGGCGCTCTCGTCAAAGGCGCCGAGGGGGTCGAGCAGGCGGGCATCGGCGGCCAGGCGGGCACCCGGGGCGATTTCGATGATGTCACCGGGGCGCAGCTGGTCGGCAGCGACTTCTTCCCGTACCTCGCCCTCGGCAGGGGTACGGATGCGCAGCGCCTTGTCGGGCACCAGCGCCATCAGGGCGGTGACCCCGGCGCGGGCGCGGCCGGCGGCATAGGCTTCCAGATGTTCCCCCAGCATGAACAGCAGCAGCACCATGGCCGCTTCGGCGGTTTCGCCGAGGAAGAGGGCCCCCACGGCGGCGACCGTCATCAGGGTCTCGATGGCGAAGGGGGAGCCGCTTCTGATCAGTGCCCACGCCTTGCGGGCGACGGGCCACAGCCCCCAGAGGGTGGCCAGGGTAAAGAGCGGCTGACCTAGCTGGGCCGGCAACAGGGCCGCCACCCCCATCAGGCCGGCCAGCGACAGGGGCTGCCAGTATTTGCCGAGCAGGTTACTGACCCTCTGCATCTGCGGGCTGCGGCCCGGTTCGCTGCGAGCCGTGTTCTGAGCGCCTCCTTTGAGCTGGAAGCCGGCGGCCAGCACGGCGGCGGTGACGGGATCGGAGGAGAGGCCGGGGGCCAGATCCACCACCAGCTTCTCGGTGGCAAACAGCACCCGAGCCTGTTGTACGCCCTCCACCCGGCTGACGGCGGTCTCTATCTTGCGGGCACAGCTGGGACAATCCATGCCCAGCACCTGCCAGCTATGGCGGCGGCTGTTCTGCTCGGGGGTCGTCAGCGGCGGCTCGGTCGCGGCGGTCGTGTGGGCGTGCTCGTGCCCCTGCTCATGATGATCGTGGTCGTGGGCTGTGTCGGTGGCGCAAGCGCCTCTGGGGGGCTCTTCATCACCCGGGCCGTCTGCGCCACTTTGCCCCTGATGATCGTGGCGGGTCGGGTTGGCGACGCCACTGGCCTGTGCCCCGTTGTCGCAGCAGTGGCTGGTGTGGCTGTGCCCGGCCTGTGGGGTGGCGGCCTTGCTGACGGCCTTGATGGGGGCGGCGGCGTGTTGATGGCTGCAGCAGGATTTGCTCATGATGCGTTCCTCTTGAGGGATCCCGCCCCTGCGGGATCCTGAATGACTGCGTCGAGTGTAAACCTTGGTGTAAAGTCCAAGGTCAAGCCCTCTTCTTCTCTTTGTCCGGGGCCATGACAGTGGCCGCTGATCTGCCACTGGAGCAGGAGGGACGCAAAGGGATGCCAAATCCCTTTCATTAGCGGGTGTTTGTCATCCCGTGGCGGGCCTATACTGGGGACCCTGGATCCCACATCAATCATCAAGGACCTAACATGAGCAATACCGTCACTCTGCAAGGCAACCCCGTCTCCGTCTCCGGCCACTTCCCCGTTGCCGGTGAGCAGGCCAAGCCCTTCTCCCTGGTTGCTGGCGATCTGTCCGATGCGACCCTGGCGACCTTCGCCGGCAAGCGCAAGATCCTGAACATCTTCCCGAGCGTCGACACCCCGACCTGCGCCACTTCCGTGCGCAAGTTCAACGAGCAGGCAAGCGCCCTGAACAACACCGTCGTGCTGTGCATCTCTGCCGACCTGCCGTTCGCCCAGGCCCGTTTCTGCGGCGCCGAGGGTCTGGACAAGGTGGTGAACCTCTCCACCCTGCGCGGTGTCTCCTTCCTGCAGGACTACGGCGTGGCCTTCTCCTCCGGCCCGCTGGTGGGTCTGGCTGCCCGTGCCATCGTGGTACTGGATGAGCACGACAAGGTGCTGCACAGCGAGCTGGTGGCCGAAGTCGCCGACGAGCCGAACTACGCCGCCGCCCTGGCCGTTCTGTAAGTCGCGTCACAGGCTGATTGCCTGACGGCCTGCCCCGTTCACACGGGGCAGGCCGTTTTTATTGCGCTCCCGAACCTTTTACTTATGGGGTGGGTCTGGCTAGACTTCGCCTCCACATCCTCGTTCAGCCTGTATCTGCGATCCCCATGACGTTTGACGAACTCGCCCTTGCCCCCGCCCTGTTGCGCCTGCTGCCCGCAGCGCTGGAAAAACCGACCCCCATTCAGCAGCTAGCCATTCCTGCAGCCTTGTCAGGACGGGATCTGCTTGCCCTGGCCAGGACCGGCAGTGGCAAGACCCTGGCATTCGGCCTGCCGCTGCTGCAGAGGCTGGACGCAGCCAGTGATCGGGTACAGGGATTGGTACTGGTCCCCACCCGGGAGCTGGCAAGCCAGGTGAGCGCCGCCCTGCAGGAGATTGCAGACGGGTTGGGGGTGCGTCTCCTGACCCTGTGTGGCGGGGTGGCCCAGGAGTGGCAGGAGCGGGAACTGGCTCTCGGCCCCCAACTGCTGGTGGCGACCCCCGGACGGTTGCGGGACTTGCTGGCCCAGCAGACGCTGGGGCTGGGTGCCCTGCGCATGCTGGTGCTGGATGAAGCGGATCGCCTGCTGGAGATGGGGTTCTGGCCCGATATCCAGTGGCTGATGAAGGCAATGCCGGAGGCGCGGCAGCAGATGCTCTTCTCCGCCACCTTGCCGATCGAACTGGAGAGCCTGGCCTCGGGCCTGCTGCAGGATCCGGTGCGCATCGAGGCCGAGCCGCTCAACAGCCTGGTGAGCGACATCGAGGAGCGGCTCTATCTGGTCAACAGGAGCAGCAAGGTGCCTGCGCTGATCGCCCTGCTGGAGGCCGGAGAGTGGCCCCAGGTGCTGGTCTTCATCAGTGCCAGGGACGACGCGGACGGGGTGGCCAAGAAACTCGCCAGGGCTGGCATGACGGTGGCGGTCCTGCACGGAAACAAGGATCAGGCCACGCGGGAGCAGGCGCTGGCGGATTTCAAGGAGGGCAGGGTGCGGGTGCTGGTGGCCACGGACCTGATGGCGCGCGGCATCCACGTGGAGGCATTGCCGGTGGTGATCAATCTGGATCTGCCGGACCATGCCCCCGTCTACGTGCATCGTATCGGTCGTACCGCCCGTGCCGGACAGAGCGGTCTGGCCATCTCCCTTACTTGCCACGGGGATGGGGACGCGCTCGAGGGGATCCGGGCCCTGACCGGTCGGCCCCTGCCCCTGGCGGCGCTGGCAGGTTTCCCGGTGACCGACAAACCCGCCAGCGGGGAGAGCAAACGGGCGCCAAGAGACAAGCAGGCGAACCGTCGCACCCAGGGCAAGCGCAGCATCAAGCAGTTCAAGGGCAAATCCTGAGACGGACTTCTTGCCCCCGGCGGGAGCCTGTCGTCGTGAAGGAGAGGAGAGATCGGCAGCGCGCCCGGGGGCGCGCCAAACTACACGGCAAGGGGGTCAGTCGTGGAACTGGTTGATCAGGCGGGAGAGGTTTTGCAGCCGCTCCACCAGCAGGGTGATGCCATCGAGGGCTTGACGGCTGTTGTCCGCGGTGTGGCTCGCCAGTTGGTGGATCTGGTGGATCCCCTGATCCAGGGTGCTGGTGACATCCGCCTGCTGGCTCACCGCCTGGGCTATCTCGTCGCTGGTGTGGGTCACCCGGGCCAGCATCCGGTTGATCTGGTCGAGCACCTCGGCGGTGGCCCCCATGTGCTGCTGACAGAGCACTGATGTCTGGGCCCCCTGCTCCATGCCATCGGACAGTTGCCGGGTACTCTGTTGCAGCGCCCCTATCATGTCGCTTATCTCGCCGGTGGAGCTGCGGGTCTTCTGGGCCAAGGCCCGTATCTCGTCGGCCACCACCGCAAAGCCGCGCCCCTGTTCACCGGCCCGTGCTGCCTCGATGGCCGCATTGAGGGAGAGCAGGTTGGTCTGATCCGCAATCTGCCCGATCACCTCCAGAATGCCGTTGATCTTCTGGCTGTCCTGGGTCAGGCGCGCCAGCACGCCCTGGCTGGCGTCCAGCTCCTGATGAAGCCTGTCGACCGAATCCCGGGTGGTGGCCAGCGCCTGCTGACCACTGGCGGACACCTGCTGGACCTCGCCCACCAGCGCATTGGCCTGGTGGGCATTGTCAGCCACATCGCGGATGGACTGGCTCATCTGGGTGATGGCCGCCGCCAGTTGCTCGCTCTGGGCCCGCTGCTGTTGCAGGTGAGTGTCTATGGTCTGGATATGCCCCCTGTCATCTTCCGCCGCCTGCAGGATCTGCTGGTTGGTGTCCGCGCTGCGACCCACCACGGCGCGCAGCTCCGCCTTCTTCATGCGCAGCAGCAGTTCAAGGGCGGCCAGGCTGTCCTGACGCCTGGCATAGAGTACCTGGCAAAGGGCGCTGCCCTGCTCCTCGCCCGCCATGGCCAGCAGCCTGGCCAGCCGCCGTTGCAGATGCCAGCCATGTCCCATCTGGGCCAGCAAGCAGAGCAGGGTGATGACTCCCCACCCCGGCTGGCCGGTGACCAGACTGGCCCCCATGCCGAGCAGGGCGGTGCCAGAGAGCAGCAGACACAGCTGCCCGGGCTCCAGGGTCAGCCGGGTCAGCCAGGGCAGTGCCTTGCCGTCACGGATCCGGGCATAGAGCTGCTCTGCCCAGGCGATGTCGTGATCCTGGGGACGGGTGCGGACAGACTGGTATTCGATGATCTGCTGCTGATCGTTGAGGATCGGCGTGACGTAGGCGTTGACCCAGTAGAACTGACCACTCTTGGCGCGGTTTTTTACCAGCCCCATCCAGCTCTTGCCTTGTTGCAGGCGGCGCCACATGTCGGCGAACGCGGCCTTGGGCATGTCGGGGTGGCGGACCAGATTGTGGGGCTCCCCTTCCATTTCGGTCGCGCTGTAGCCCGCCACATCGCAAAAGTGCTGGTTGGCATAGGTGATGTGACTGGCGGGATCCGTGGTCGAGATCAGTGAGATGTGATCGGGGAAACGGATCTCCCCTTCGTGCCGGGTTGTGGTCATGTGCGCATCCTGAATGAGCCAAGTAACTGATAAAGTTATTTTTTATTTTTGTGATTGTTACGGCGTCATTGTAGATGCGGACTGTTACACCACCTTGGCTTGGGTCAATAAATCAACACGGGAAAGGCTGAAAAAAGTCGTAGATGGCGGGCTCAGCCGCGGGGAGTGAAGTCGTGGATCTCCCCCGTCCTCGGTTTGAAGCGGGGGTCATTGTCTTCTGCGCTGGCGACCCAGGCCATGGCCTGGCAGAAACTCTCCTGCTTGGCGAAGGCATCCCGGGCCTGATCGATGGCTCGTTCGGCATTGCGCCGCTCCATCTTGCTGGCCTTGCGGTCGCTGAACTGCTTCTGCTGGCTCAACATCCATTCGAGGAAGGCCTGGCGGCATTCGGTTTCATCGGCGGCCTTGGCGGGAAGGGCAACAAACAGGGCAATCAGGAGCAGAGCACGCATGGCAGGATCGGATCACGGGGTTGATGAATGAAAAGAGGCGGCATTTTATGCCGGGAACTTGAACAGGAACAGTGTCAGGAGGGGTCAGATGTCCCGACCCCTCCCAGGACTCAGTGTTTGACGAGGTAGAGCTGACGGCTGTAGGCCACGTCTTCCGGGTTGTTGATGGGATACCCCTTGAGCCAGGGCTTGATGAGCCGGGCATTGGTGTACTGGTAGATGGGGGCGATGGGGGCCTCCTTCTGCAAGATGGCCTCGGCCTCATCGAACAGGTGGGCCCGCTCTGCGGGATCCTGACTGTTGGCCGCCTGCGCCAGCAGCTTGTCGTAAGCCGGGTTGGCGAACCGGGCCATGTTGCCGCTGTGGCCCGATCCCCAGAGCCCGAGGAAGGCGGAGGGGTCGTTGTAATCGGCGACCCAGGAGGAGCGGATCACCTCGAACTGGCCGCTTTGACGGCTGTCGAGATAGGTTTTCCACTCCTGGTTGGTGAGCTCGACCCGGGCCCCCAGCTTCTGTTTCCACAGGTTGGCGATGGCCAGCGCCATCTTCTTGTGAATTTCCGCCGTGTTGTAGAGCAGGGTCAGCCTGAGGGGATTGCTTGGGCCGTAGCCCGCTTCTTTCAGCAGGGCTCTGGCACGCTCGTCCAGCGCTTGCTGACTGCTGGTGGAGAGCAGATTGGGCTTGGGGTCGAAGCCGGCGGTCACGTCCGGGGTGAAGTGGTAGGCCGGTTTCTCCCCGGTGCCCAGCACCTTGTCGGCAATCAGGCCCCTGTCGATGGTGTAGGAGAGCGCCTGGCGAACCCGTACATCATTGAGGGGCGGGCGCTGGGTGTTGAAGGCGTAGTAGTAGGTGCCGAGCTGTTCCGGGGTATAGACCTCCCCCGGGATCTGGGCCATCAGGCTCTGGTACTGCTCCTTGGGGAAGGATTCGGTGATGTGCAGATCCCCGGCCAGATAGCGGTGGGTGGCCGCGCTCTCCTGGTTGATGGGCACGAAGGTGACGCGGGTCAGCACCGTGTGGGCGCGATCCCAGTAGTAGGGATTGGGCGTCAGCTCCAGTTTCTCGTTCACCACCCGGTGACTCAACACGAAGGCGCCGTTGCCCACCAGCTTGCCGGGCTGGGTCCACTGGTTGCCATATTGCTCCATGCTGGCCTGGTGCAGGGGCGACAGGCTGGGGTGGGTCAGCAGGCTCAGGAAATAGGGCACCGGCTGGGAGAGGGTCACCTTCAGGGTATGGTCATCGACGGCCTCCACCCCGAGCGCATCGGGGGCCAGCCTGCCTGCCACTATGTCGTCCACCTTGTCGAAGCGGGCAAGCTGGGCGAACCAGGCGAAAGTGGCGGCTTCCCTGGGGTCAACCAGCTTGCGCCAACCATAGACGAAGTCGGCGGCGCGCACGGGGTCGCCGTTGGACCAGCGGGCATCCGGCCTCAGGTGGAAGGTGAATGTCTGGTTCCCCTCGTTGTCCCAGCGGGATGCCACCCCGGGCAGCACCTTGCCGTCCGGCCCCTGGGTCAGCAGCCCTTCGTAAAGGTCTCTGAGGACCTGCAGCTCCGGCAGTCCCACCAGCTTGAGAGGGCTCAGGCTCGCCGGTTCATCCTTGAGATGACGGACGACGGCCTGTTCGGCGGCGAGTGGGGTACCGGGCGGCACATCGGCAGCCTGGACGCAGGCACAGCCCAGCAGGGCCAGCAGGGGGCTCCATCCTTTCATGGTGAATCCTTCAAAATGTGTGAAGCGGGGAGAAAACTCGGCGAGAATGCATCGCCGGCAGATGGGAAATCATGATATCCCCTTTGCTGGTCAGACCGCCAGCATGAGTCCCATTGATATCCGATGCGGCTGTCAACGAAGGGGCGCCGTGAGCGCCAGGAAAAGGAGAGAATGATGAGAGCATGGATCTTGTTGGCCTGCGTGCTGAGCCAGGGCGCCTGGGCGTTGTCCCCGTGCGAGAAGAGCAGCCCGGTGGGAAGCTGGTGCGAGGTGAACATAGAGGCGCTGCACCCCACCCAGGGCGGCGTGGGGCAGTTGCAGGTGGATACCACTGCCCGGGAGCTGGCGGACAAGAGCGAGAAGCAGCTCGACAAGCTGATGAAAAAGAAAGAGATCCCCATCGTCATCGCGCCGGATGGGGGTTACTGGCTGGTGGACAGGCACCATCTGACCAAGGCGCTGTGGCAGCAGGGGGTGAAGCAGGTCAGGGTCAAGGTGATTGCACGGTTACAGGACAGGGCCAATTTCTGGAGCCAGATGCAGAACAACCACTGGGCCTGGCTCAAGGATGAACGGGGTCAACCCCTGACTCCCGAGCAGTTGCCCGGCCATATCGGTGAATTGCCGGATTACCCCTACCGCACCCTGGCGGGGCTGTTGCAGGATGCGGGCTACTTCAGCAAGAAGGAGCAGGTCTACTTCGTCGAGTTTGCCTGGGCCAGCTGGCTCGGCCAGCAGATGGCCTGGCAGCCGATCGATGAGGTCAACCTCGCGGATCGCCTCGCCGAAGCCAAACGGCTGGCGTGCAGCAGCAAGGCGTCGGATCTGCCTGGTTACCCCGGCAAGCAGTGTCGCGTCAATCAGCCCAGAACGGCGGGTTGAGGGATCCTGCACAAAGGGTCTGGTTGATATTTGTTCTCGATTGGCCATGATACAAACTCCACTCGTGTCGGCAAAGGAGAGGAACATGGAACATCAGAACTGGCAACGTTACATGCTGGAGGCGGAGAACGCCCTTGGCATGGGGGCTCTGGGCACGGCGATCTGCCTCTATCAGCAGGCCCTGGGGGAAGTGTATGAGCTGGCCTCCGGGGATCTGGACGAACTGGCCAGCATGCGGGTCGCCACCTGTCACCGCATGGCCGACTTCTGGCGTGCCATGGAAGAGCCCGCCTATGAACTGCGCTACCTCAAGCTCGCCTCCGAGCTGGTCACTGCCCTGGTGCCCCAGTGCCCCAACCGGGCGTGCGAATCTCTCATCAGCGAGCTGGGCTGCTGCCGCGCCGCCCTGCTCTCCTTCTTGAAGCGCCACCCCAATCCGGAGATTGCCCGGCTTATCCAGGTGCAGGACAGGGTGCAGGGCTGTGAGCTGATAGGCCGGTTCCGTCTCAACTGAGTTCAGCGCCGTTTTTGCAGCTTGCTGGCGATGCGGTTTTGCGCCTCTTCCCCTTGCAGGGCCTGGGCGAAGGCGCGCGCTTCCAGGTCGATGACGAAATGCACCGCCTGTTTGAGCTCCTGCTTGAGCAGCGCCTTGCTCTTCTGGAGCGCCATCGGCGGCTTGGCCGCCAGTTTCAGCCCTTGCTCCCGAGCGAAGGGGAGCAGGTCCGCCGGGGCCAGCACCCGGTTGGCGAGCCCGAGACGCAGCGCCTCTTCCCCATCGATGGCCTCTGCCAGCAGCAACAGCTCCGCCGCCTTGAGGTGACCGACGGCGCGTGGCAGCAGCAGGCTGGCGGCAAACTCCGGCACCAGTCCCAGCTCGACGAAAGGCAGCTGCAGCCGGGCGTTGTCAGCCAGATAGACCAGGTCGCAGTGCAGCAGCAGGGTAGTGCCGATGCCGACTGCCGGGCCGCCCACGGCGGCGATCACCGGTTTGGGGAAGTCCGCCAGGGTGTGCAGAAATTGCAGGATGGGATCGTCCGGCTCAAGGGCGTGCTTGCCAACAAAGTCGGCCAGATCGTTGCCGGCGGTGAAGCACTCCGCCTGGCCCTGCAACAGCAGCACATGGACCTCTTCGTCCCGGGCGGCCTGGCGCAGTGCGTCGGTCAGCGCCAGATACGTCTCCGTGTTGAGGGCATTGCGCTTTTCCGGTCGATTGAAGGTCAGGGTGAGCAAGCCGTCCTGCTGTTCGGCCAGAATTGTGAGGGCCATGTCTGAATCCTTGTTGTCGGGGGCTGTCAAAAGCTTGCCACAGGGGTAAGCTTTGTCTCGTTTAACAACATCATAAAAGGATTTCAACCATGTTTAAACGTGCGTTTTATTCCACCATGGCACTGCTTCTGGCCGCCCCGGCCCTGGCCAAGGTCGACGCGGTCGATGGTTATGTGCGCCTGCTGCCCCCTGGCTCGCCGAACACGGCGGCGTTCATGGTGCTCAGGAACGATGGGGACAAACCGGTGAAACTGGTGGCGGGTACGTCCCCTGAGGCGGGCCGTGTCGAGCTGCACACCCATTTGCACGAGAACGGCGTCATGAAGATGCGCCAGGTGGAGAGCATCGAGATCCCGGCCAAGGGGGAGGCCGTGCTCAAGCCCGGCAGCCTGCACATCATGTTGTTCGACATCCATACCCTGGCCCAGGGCACGCCCTTCCCGCTGACCCTGACCCTGGACGATGGGCAGACGCTGTCACTGAGCCTGCCCGTGAAGCCGGTCGAACCCATGAAAGGGATGAAGCACTGACATTTATGGACGCTTGTTCAGCTTTTTACTCTAGGTATTCCTTGCCCAGCGGGTAAAATGATGGCCTTTCCAGTCCAAAATGGAGCGAAGTGATGAAGAAGACCCTGATTGCCGGCACTGTGATGGCTCTGCTCAGCCATGGGGCCATGGCCGCCAATGACTGGCGTTTTGCGGCGGGTGCCGATCTGTGGAATGCCCAGGGAAGTGGCCAGGTCAGCAGCGTGGGTGCCGATGGCAGCTACGACGAGAACTACAACTGGAGCGGCTACCTGCAACTGGAGCACGGCATCCTGCTGCTGCCCAACGCCAAGTTTGAAATGTCCGACTTCAGCAGCAGCGGTGGCAGCTTCAACAACGATCTGCTGGCTTACGACCTGAGCCTCTACTATCGCCTGTTCAACAACGATCTGTTCCAGATCGATCTGGGTCTGACCGGTCGTCGCTACGACGGTGATTTCAACACCCAGCACTACTCCTATGACAAGGATGTGCTGATGGCCTACACCGGGGGTGAAGTACGCATCCCGGGGACCGGCTTTGCGGCGTTTGGCGATATGCGGGTGCAGGATGCCGACAACTACGACTACCGTCTGGGCGGCTCCTACAAGTTCTCTTCCGTGCCGCTCAAGATCCGCGCCGGCTGGCGTGAGGCCGAGATGGACTTCGATCGCGTCGATCAGACCATCGACGGCTGGTTCATCGGTGGTGAATTCACCTTCTGATCTCCCTGAGGAGCACACATGGGCCACATCATAGTGACTGGCGCGGGGTCCGGACTGGGCCGCGCCCTGACCATAGGGCTGGTTGAACGCGGCCATCAGGTTTCCATGATGGGTCGCCGTTACCAGAAACTGCAGGAGCAGGAAGAGCTGCTCGGCAAGGCGGTGATCGGCATTGCCGCCGATCTGGCGCACCACGAAGAGGTGGATGTCGCCTTTGCCGCTGCGGTGGAGTGGGGCGGCCTGCCCGACATGGTGATCCACTGTGCCGGTGTCGGCGAGTTCGGCCCGGTGGGTGTCTACACCGCCGAGCAGATCCGCCGGGTGGTGGAGAGCAATCTCATCTCCACCATACTGGTGGCCCAGCAGACGGTGCGCCTCATCGGTGACAAGGGCGGCGTGCTGGCGAATGTGCTCTCCTCTGCCGCCCAGACCGGCAAGGCCAACGAGAGCCTCTATTGCGCCTCCAAATGGGGCATGCGCGGCTTTCTCGAATCCTTGCGGGCCGAGCTGAAGAGTGCTCCCCTGCGACTGGTGAACCTCTATCCGAGCGGGATCCGCAGCGAGTTCTGGGAGAATTCGGATCACGTGGATTCGAGTGGCTTCATGACGCCGGAAGACGCTGCAGCCTACATGCTGGATGCGCTGGCCGCGAGAAGCAGCTGCCATGTGACCGATCTCTTTATCGGTCGCAATAGTTGAGATAGTGGGCTCCGGCCCTTGCCGCCCAGAAGAGCAGAAACAAAAGGCGCGCCATTTGGCGCGCTTTTTCATTGATGTGCAGTGCTAAATTATCTGCTTGCCTGCCTCTCTTTACGCCGGGCCATCATGGATGTGAAGGCGGGTAAATTCAGTGCCGACATGGCATGGATGATTGATGATGCATGTCGGCACATATTATTTCCGAGTCGCATATTCCCGCAGGAAGGATGGAATCACCTGTTTTGGCTTCTTGCCAAGGGTCAGCAGCAATTCAAAGTCCGGGTCGATAATGCCATGTCGACACGCCAGCTCTTCCAACAAGGCAAGCCAGAGGTGAGCCGTCACCTCGGCATCCGCCAGGGCACGGTGAAACACCCCGTCATTGGGCAGGCTCCGGTATTGCACCAGGGTACCCAGCTTGTGATCCGGGGCATCGGGAAACAGGCGCCTCGATAGCAGCAGGGAACAGGCGAACTGGCCGCGGTATTGCGCCGACAATCGCTCTATTTCCGCATCCAGAAAGCGCTTGTCGAAGGAGGCGTTGTGGGCGACCAGATTGTCATCACCGATAAAGTCGACGAAATCCGCCATCACCTCGTTACAGGGGGGAGCCTGTTTCAGCATGGCATTGCTGATCCCGGTATATTGCTCGATGAAGCTGCTCACGTTGAAGCCCGGATTCATCAATGCCGAGAAACGCTCACTGATATGGCCATCCTTGATTCTGACGGCACCGATCTCGATGGCTCTATCCCCTTGTCCGGGTGAAAGCCCTGTGGTCTCGAAGTCGAGCACGACAACGGTATTGGCTGAGGCGATGGACATAACTTCTCGGGCAAGCTGGGTAAAGAGCGCCAGTCTAGGAAATCAGCCGTGCCGTGTACAGGGCAATGCAGTTATCTCATTGGTTCACGCTGGAGACGCATTTTTGTGCATCATGGCTGAGAGCCATATAAAAAGCCCCGAGTGCCGTGGCACTCGGGGCTTTCCTATGAAAAGCGAAAGGCGGTGTCGCGTTATCAGCGACCCAGCTTGGCCTTGAGCAGGGCAACGATCTCTTTGATCGCCACTTCCTGCTTCTCGCCGGAGCGGCGGCACTTGTACTCCACCACGCCGTTGTCCAGACCACGGTCACCGATGACGATGGCGTGGGGCACACCGATCAGCTCCATGTCGGCGAACATCACACCCGGGCGCTCCTTGCGGTCGTCAAACAGCACGTCTACACCGGCGGCTTTGAGCTCGGCGTAGAACTGCTGTGCCTGCAGGGCCACGCGCTCGGACTTGTGCATGTTCATCGGCACGATGGCCACTTCGAACGGGGCGATGGCGTCCGGCCAGATGATGCCGTACTGGTCGTTGTTCTGCTCGATGGCCGCAGCCACCAGACGGGAAACCCCGATACCGTAGCAACCCATCTCCATGGTGACGGACTTGCCGCCTTCGTTCAGCACGCTCGCCTTCATCGCTTCGGAGTACTTGGTACCCAGCTGGAAGATGTGGCCCACTTCGATACCGCGCTTGAGCAGCAGCTTGCCCTGGCCGCACGGGCTCGGGTCGCCTTCCACCACGTTGCGCAGGTCGGCCACTTCGTAAGCGGTGATGTCGCGATCCCAGTTGGCACCGGTCAGGTGGAAACCGGTCTCGTTGGCGCCGCAAACAAAATCGCTCAGATGGGCGGCGCTGCGATCGACGATGATGCGACCGGCAAAGCCGACCGGGCCGATGGAGCCTGCGTCGCAACCGGCGGCAGCCTTGATCTGCTCGTCATTGGCGAAGGTCAGCGGGTTAGCCACGCCAGAAAGCTTCTCGGCCTTGATTTCGTTCAGCTCGTGGTCGCCACGCAGTACCAGGGCGATGACGGCCTGTTTGCCGTGCTCGTCTTCCTCGGCCAGTACCAGCAGGGTCTTGGCGATGGCGGTCGGCGCCACGTTCAGGAAAGCGGCCACTTCATCGATGGTGTGGACGGCCGGGGTGGCCACCTTGGTCAGGGCTTTGGTTGCGGCAGCGCGCTCGCCAGCCGGTGCCAGGGCTTCGGCCATCTCGATGTTGGCGGCGTAATCGGATGTATCGGAGAAGGCGATCAAGTCTTCACCGCTCTCGGCTAGCACCTGGAATTCGTGGGAGCCGGTGCCCCCGATGGAGCCGGTATCGGCCTGCACCGGGCGGAAGTTCAGACCCATGCGAGTGAAGGCGGTGCAGTAGGCCGCGTGCATCTTCTCATAGGTATCGACCAGGGAAGCCTTGTCGATGTGGAAGGAGTAGGCATCCTTCATCAGGAATTCGCGGCCGCGCATCACGCCGAAACGGGGGCGCACTTCATCGCGGAACTTGGTCTGGATCTGGTACAGATTCAGCGGCAGTTGCTTGTAGCTGTTCACTTCGTAACGGACCAGCGCGGTGATCACCTCTTCGTGGGTCGGACCCAGCACGAAGGGGCGGTTGTGACGGTCGGTCAGGCGGCACAGCTCGGGGCCGTAGTCATCCCAACGGCCGGACTCCTGCCACAGCTCGGCGGGCTGTACCACCGGCATGGACACTTCGACGGCACCCGCATTGTTCATCTCTTCGCGGACGATGTTTTCAATCTTCTTCAGGACCCGCAGGCCGGTCGGCAGCCAGGCGTACATGCCGGAAGCGAGTTTGCGGATCATCCCGGCGCGCAGCATCAGCTGGTGGCTGACAACTTCAGCGTCGGAGGGGGTTTCCTTGAGAGTGGAAAGCAGATATTGGCTGGTACGCATCGCGGTAGACCTTCGCTAGTTCGGGCGGCTTGGCCCTGGAAAATTTCAAGTGCGGAATTTTAACAGGCGAAGTCCCCCGGCCCAAGGGCTAAATTCAGCGGCGCTGGGGGTAGGGCGGGGGCCTTGCCCCGCCCGCACTAGACCCGAAATTGCGACAGCAACTGCTGTTGCTGCTGGCTAGCCTGATGGAGGGAGGAGGCCAGTTGCAGGCACTCCTGGGTTTCCTGTTCGCCCGTCTGGGCCTGCAGGCTGATATCCGAAACCTTGCCCGTGGTGTGCCCCAGGGTGTGGGAGAGCTGGCTGGTCGCCTCTGCTACCTGTTGCACCATGTCGGCGAGCTGATCGATGGCCTCTTCTACCTTGAACAGGATCTGTTTGGTGTTGTCGGAGTCCGCCATACCCGATTCCACGGTTTTCAGGTTGCGTTGCATCATCAGATAGGCCTGCTCTGTCTGCTGCTGGATGCTGTTGATCACGTCCGTTATCTCGGCGCTGGAGGTGGCGGTGCGATTGGCCAGGGTGCGCACCTCGTCGGCCACCACGGCAAAACCGCGCCCCATCTCGCCCGCCCGGGCGGCTTCGATGGCGGCATTGAGTGCCAGCAGGTTGGTCTGCTCCGAGATATTGCTGATGGTGGAGATGATCTGGCCAATCTGCCCTGCCTGCTCCTTGAGGGCATTGATGGCGGTGGCACATTCACCCACCTCCATGACCACCCGCTGCATGCCGGCGGTGGCGGAGGAGACATACTGGCTGCTTTGCGTGGTGAGCTGGCGTACCTCGTTGGCGTTGTGTGCCGCCAGGTTGCAGTTGTCCGAGATGGTGGTGGCCACCTGCACCATCTGCTCGCTGTCGTGGTGCAGCGCCTGGGCATGCGCAGCGGTCTGGCGGCTGCTCTGGCTGATGGCCTGGACCCGGTTGACCGAGGTGTGCACGTGCTGGTTGATGTGCTGGTTGTTGTCCATGGTGGCGCTGATCATCTTCTGCAGCTTCTCGATGAAGCGATCCACGCTGCCGGCCAGGGAGCCAATCTCGTCGTCGCGTGAGAGGTTTATGCGGGCATTGAGATCTCCTTCCCCTGCGGCGATGTCCTGCATGCGCTTGTCGACCTGGAGTAGCGGGCGAACAATGGTGCGCACCAGCCAGAAGCCGCAGCCGGTGACGATCAGCAGGCTGAGCAGCAAGCCCCCCAGGATGAGTCCCCTGGTGTAGTCGATGATGGCGTTGAGCTGGTGAACCTGATCCTCGACGGTGGCGTCCCCCTGGGCCTCGACCTCGACCAGCGCCAGCCTGAGCTGGTCGGCACTGTGTTCGTAACGGGCCAGCTGGTTCTGATAAGCGCTCAGTGCTGTGGTCCATTCACGGATCAGGCGGGCATTGTCGGCCTGCAGGGCGCGATACTGGGTGGAGAGCATTTGGCCTGCAAACTCCCCGTCGCCGGGCACATCGAACTGGCCGGTTGCCAGCATGCCGTCAACCGCGTCCTGATAGAAGCGGGTGGCTTGTGCCAGCTCGGCCTGGATGGCAGGAGTGAGGCCTTCGCTCTGCATCTTCTCCAGCGCATAGAGCTGGCGCAGGAATCCGATGTTGGCCTCCATGCCGCCATCGGCCGCCTGCCAGCGGGTCGCGAGGCCGCCGTTCCAGCTGATGGCCTGATCCGGTGAGCGGGTGAGGCTCTCGACGGCCTCGTCACCGATCACCTCCAGCCTGGTCGAGAGGCGTGACATGCGTTCAGAACTGGCACGCAGCGCCTCATCGGCGCTCATGAAGGTGCGATAGAGAGTCAGCAGCTGTGCCTGCTCTTGCTGATAGGTCTGCTCATGCTGCTTCAGCGTGGTGATGGCTGCCGCATCGATGAGCCCGCCTTGCTCCACCCGGCGCAAAGCGTCGCTGGCCGCCTCTTTTGCCCGTTGCAGCTCCGGTGCGTCGAGGGGGATCCCCGAGAGCATCTTCTGGATATAGAGCGACTGGTTGCCGAGTTCGATGGAGCCCTCCATGGCACCATCTGCCGTCTGCCAGGCGGCCCCCAGGACGTAGGAGAGCAGATCAGCCAGCCGCTGGCTGCCATACCAGCCGATCGCCCCCATGCCCAGGGTGCAGCCGAGCAGAATGGTGAGTCCGAGGTTGGATGTGGTGACGATTTTCATGATTCAAGCCTTCCATGGTGCCGAACAAGACCATTTCAGTGTTCAATCAATGACGAAGATGTGCCATCCCCGATGGAAAATAAAGTGACGGACAGTGTTCTGAACGAGGGAAATGGACGGGTATGAAGAGCTGGTCATCCCATGATCTGCATGGACCTATGCTGGATACTTATCCAGTTATTCTTTATGCTATGACCCAATTTGCGAGAGTCTGCGTGGCGAGGAAAAGAACATGATCGGTCGCTTGAGAGGCGTCATCATCGAGAAGCAACCCCCCGAGGTGTTGCTGGAAGTCGGAGGGGTGGGATATGAGGTTCATATGCCCATGAGCTGCTTCTATGATCTGCCCGAACTCGGGAAAGAGGCCGTCATTCACACCCACTTCGTGGTGCGTGAAGATGCCCAGCTGCTCTACGGCTTCAACCACAAGCAGGAGCGGGCGCTGTTTCGCGAGCTGATCAAGACCAACGGGGTCGGCCCCAAGCTGGCACTGGCCATTCTCTCCGGCATGACGGCCACCCAGTTTGTGATGAGCGTCGAGCGCGAGGAGATAAGCTCACTGGTCAAGTTGCCCGGCGTGGGCAAGAAGACCGCCGAGCGCCTGGTGGTGGAGATGAAAGACCGCCTCAAGGGCTGGGTCAGCCACGATCTCTTCTCCCCGGCCGAAATCACCCTGCCCGCGAAAGAGAGCCCGCTGCGTGCCCCGGATGCGAGCGAGGAGGCGGCCAGTGCACTGGTGGCCCTCGGCTACAAGCCGCAGCAGGCCAGCCAGATCGTCAGCAAGGTGGCCGCCGATGGCATGTCGGTAGAGGAGATCATTCGTGAATCCCTGCGCAGCCTGGTGTGAGGTAGACAATGATTGAAGCGGATCGCCTCATCTCGGCCGGTGCCGCCCGTGAGGACGAGATCATCGATCGGGCCATCCGGCCCAGAAAGCTGGCCGATTACACCGGACAGGATCACGTCTGCGATCAGATGGAGATCTTCATCGAGGCCGCCCGCCAGCGCGGGGAGGCCCTCGATCATCTGCTGATCTTCGGGCCTCCCGGCCTTGGCAAGACCACGCTGGCCAACATCGTCGCCAACGAGATGGGGGTCAACATCAAGACCACCTCGGGCCCCGTGCTGGAGAAGGCCGGCGATCTGGCGGCGCTCCTCACCAACCTGGAACCGAACGATGTGCTCTTCATCGACGAGATCCACCGTCTCAGCCCGGTGGTGGAGGAGGTGCTCTATCCGGCCATGGAGGACTACCAGCTCGACATCATGATAGGGGAGGGGCCAGCGGCCCGCTCCATCAAGCTCGATCTCCCTCCCTTCACCCTGATCGGTGCCACCACCCGGGCCGGCTCCCTCACCAGCCCCCTGCGAGATCGGTTTGGTATCGTGCAGCGCCTCGAGTTTTACAACGTCAAGGACCTGACCGACATCGTCTCTCGCAGCGCCCGCTGCCTCGGGCTCGACATGACGGAAGACGGCGCTCTCGAGGTAGCCCGTCGCTCCCGGGGGACGCCGCGCATTGCTAACCGTTTGTTAAGGCGGGTACGAGATTTTGCCCAGGTGAAGTCAGACGGGCGAATTGACGGACCCATTGCGGCCCGAGCCATGGACATGCTGGACGTGGACAATGAAGGCTTCGACTTCATGGATCGCAAGCTATTGTTGGCCGTCATCGACAAGTTTATGGGGGGGCCCGTCGGGCTCGACAACCTGGCCGCCGCCATAGGGGAAGAGAAGGACACCATAGAAGACGTGCTGGAACCTTATCTGATCCAGCAAGGCTATCTGCAACGTACACCCAGAGGGCGGATCGCAACTCAGAGAGCCTACGTACACTTTGGCCTGGAACGACCGGCAGATCAGTAGACGTTGCGATATGAACCAAAAAGCCGCCCTTGAGGCGGCTTTTTGTTTTGCGGGCAAAAAAAAGCCCACGGCACAGGCGGTGGGCAAAGACAATTCAGGATGGATGTTCACAGACAGTGAGCGCGTCTGCAGACCGGTCGGGAAAAAACAGAGGAGCCGTCGCGAGGCTTCAGAGTCGGTTCATTTGATAGAGTTGAACGAAAGAAAGCTTGTAGTAACGGATGGTCTTGGCAACAAACTTTTTCATCATTAATCCCAACAAACAGGTTCGAAATGTTCATCGAATACGTACCGGGAACCCGGAATGACCGGCCTGTATTCAGAGGTATGCCCTCACTGCGAGGCGCATTGTAGGAGCTCTTTCCGGGTGGGGCAAACAAGAAAATCTATGGGCTTTTGATTAGATAAACTAATGATTTTGGTGGGGGTGTCAATCCGCATAAACATGTGTTTTTACTGGGTTTAAATTGATTTTTGGATGAGCCTGGCCATTTATTGAAATAATCGAGATGCGAAGGCTTTATTTCCGGGGTTGCGTATTTGTTTAACAGAATTGAAACTATTTTGATTGGTCATAAAATTGATTTAAATCAATTATTTACGACTTATCGTTTTTTGTGATGAAGCTCCCATAATTAATGGGGAAAGCCCTATAAGTTACCTTGAAAAAACATGTATTGAGGGTGGTTTTACATTGATTTCAATCAAATAAAGGTGATATAAAACAGCGATCATTATAGGCGGGAATAGAACCCTGGTTATTGTTTATTAGATGTTAAACATTAGCTTTTTTTGTTCCTGTATATTGCCTTGTTGTTAATGTGGTGGCAGTCGAATCCGGTCAGTCCGCGAGGGGTGACCGACCGTTCGGGGACTTCCAATGGAAGCTTTGTCCTTAAAACTTAAAATAGCCGTGCCAATAATCGGTGAGGAAACATCATGATTGCTGAGCATGTGGTAGACCTATCGCGGTTCCAATTTGCTGCGACGGCCCTTTATCACTTCCTGTTTGTACCCTTGACGCTGGGGATGGCCTTCATCCTGGCGATCATGGAGTCTGTCTATGTGATGACCAACAACACAGTGTACCGGGACATGACCAAGTTCTGGGGCAAGTTGTTCGGTATCAACTTTGCCCTCGGGGTTACCACCGGGCTCACCATGGAGTTTCAGTTCGGTACCAACTGGGCTTACTACTCCCACTATGTCGGCGATATCTTCGGGGCCCCGCTGGCCATCGAAGGCTTGATGGCCTTCTTCCTGGAGTCCACCTTCGTCGGTATGTTCTTCTTCGGTTGGGATCGTCTCAGCAAGCGCCAGCACCTGGCGGCTACCTGGCTGATGGCGCTCGGGACCAACCTCTCCGCACTCTGGATCCTGGTCGCCAACGGCTGGATGCAGAACCCGGTGGGTGCCGAGTTCAACTTCGAATCCATGCGCATGGAGATGGTGAGCTTCGCCGACCTGGTGTTCAACCCGGTTGCCCAGGTCAAGTTCGTCCACACCGTGGCGGCAGGCTATACAACGGGCGCCATGTTCGTGCTCGGGATCTCCTCCTATTACCTGCTGAAGAATCGTGATGTGGCGTTCGCTCGTCGCTCCTTCGCCATCGCGGCCGCGTTCGGCATGGCCTCCATCCTCTCCGTGCTGGTGCTGGGTGACGAGTCCGGCTACGAGACCGGGGAAGTGCAGAAGGTGAAACTGGCGGCCATCGAGGCCGAGTGGAATACGGAGCCGGCTCCGGCATCCTTCACCCTGTTCGGGATCCCGAATCAGGAGGAGATGCGCACCGACTACGCCATCAAGATCCCCTATGCCCTCGGCATCATCGCCACCCGTTCCCTGGACGGTCAGGTGACTGGTCTCAAGGATCTCAAGAGCGAGCATGAGCTGCGGGTGCGCAACGGCATGACCGCCTACGACCTGCTGACCAAGCTGCAATCCGGTGACAAGTCCGACGATACCCGCGCCCGCTTCGACGAAGTGAAGCAGGATCTGGGCTACGGTCTGCTGCTCAAGCGTTACACCCCCAACGTGACCGACGCCACCGACGAGCAGATCAAGGCTGCCGTGGATGACTCCATCCCGCAGGTACTGCCGCTGTTCTTCGCCTTCCGCATCATGGTTGCCTGCGGCATCCTGATGCTGGTGCTGATCGGTCTGGCCTTCTATGACAGCACCCGCCACAAGATCGGTGAGCGCAAGTGGCTGCTCAAGGCGCTGCTGTACGGCATTCCGCTGCCCTGGATCGCCATCGAGGCTGGCTGGTTTGTCGCTGAGTATGGTCGTCAACCCTGGACCATCGCCGAGATGCTGCCGACTTATGTCTCTGCATCCAACATTCCTGCGTCCGAGATCTGGTTCTCTCTGATCGGGATCTTCCTGTTCTACACAGTACTGCTGATCATCGAGATGTACCTGATGTTCAAGTATGCGCGCCTGGGCCCAAGCAGCCTGAAGACGGGCAAGTACCACTTCGAACAGAGCAAGGCATAAGGAGAGTGACCCATGTTTGATTACGAACTGTTGCGTCTGGTCTGGTGGGTGCTGGTCGGCGTGCTGCTGATCGGGTTTGCCATCACCGACGGTTTCGATATGGGGGTGGGCGCCCTGCTCCCCTTCGTCGGCAAGAAGGATGTGGAGCGTCGCGTGATGCTCAACACCATGGGGCCGCACTGGGAAGGTAACCAGGTCTGGCTGGTGACCGCCGGTGGCGCCCTGTTCGCCGCCTGGCCCATGGTCTATGCGGCGGCCTTCTCCGGCTTCTACATCGCCATGATCCTGACCCTGATGGCGCTGTTCTTCCGTCCGGTCGGCTTCAAGTACCGCTCCCTGCAGGAAGATGCCAAGTGGCGTTCCAACTGGGACTGGGCTCTGTTTGCCGGTAGCGCCATTCCCCCTGTCATCTTCGGGGTGGCGTTCGGCAACCTGCTGCAGGGTGTACCGTTCAGCTTCAACCAGTTCCTGATGATGACCTATCACGGCAACTTCTTCGGTCTGCTCAATCCGTTCGGCCTGCTGGCCGGTCTGGTGAGCCTCTTCATGATCATCACCCAGGGTGCAACCTGGCTGATGATGAAGACCGAAGGTGAAGTGCTGGCGCGCTCTCGCACCGCCGCCATGATCTTCTCCCTGCTGACCCTGGTGCTGTTCGCCCTGGCCGGTGTCTGGGTGAGCGGCATGGATGGTTATGTGATTGTGGGCTCCGTCGCCACCGACGCCGTCACCAACCCCCTTCACAAGGAAGTGGTGGTGCAGGCCGGTGCCTGGATGCAGAACTACAACCTCTATCCCTGGATGATTGCCGCACCCGTGCTGGGTCTGGTGATGTGTCTGCTGACCGCCGTGGCGGCCAAGCTGGACAAGGGGTGGGTGGCGTTCCTGTTCTCCTCCCTGGCCATCGCCGGCATCATCCTGACCGCGGGCTTCTCCATGTTCCCGTTCGTGATGCCCTCGAGCCTCGAGCCGTCCCAGAGCCTGACCATGTGGGATTCCACCGCCTCCTTCAACACCCTCAAGGTGATGACGGTAGTCGCAGTCGTCTTCGTGCCGACCGTGCTGGCTTACACCATCTGGACCTACATCAAGATGTTCGGCCGGGTGAGTAACAAGCACATCGAAGACAACCAACAATCGCTCTACTAAGAAGGTGCCCTGATATGTGGTATTTCACCTGGATCCTGGGGCTGCTGCTGGCCTGTGCGTTTGGGATTATCAATGCGCTCTGGCTGGAGCACACCGAGAACCTGGATCGTCAGATTGATGAAGACAAGTGACAGGCTCGCCCGTCTGGCCGCTCCTCTGGAGCGCCAGCCATGGCAAGGTCTGATGCTGCTGGCGGCGGCCCTGCTGGCTGTCGCCATCTTGCAGGCGCCCAACCTGGTCGCGGCCAACACCAGTGAGCACGGCCTCTGGCTTGCGCCCTGGCTGATGTGGGCGGTCTGTTGCGGTGTCATGCATGGACTGGGGTTTCACCCGCGCAGCCTGGTGGGCCGCGTGCTGTTCTTCCCCTGGCTCGCCCTGCCCAGCCTGCTCTGCGGGCTCTGGCTGACCAGCAGCTACTACCTGCCATAAATGATGAAGGAGGTCGGCATGAGCCCACCTCCTTCTTCTTTTTTGAGGGGCGTGCCGCCGCCCGGTCAGAGCGACAGAACCTCGCTTGTCACGCCGCTCGCAACCACTTCTCTTGTCCGCTTTTCTTGTGATGCTGACAGCCCTGTGGTCTTCGGCCTGTCGGCGCCGCAGCACGCCATAAAAAACAGGGGGAGAGGGGATTTCCCTGTCTCCCCCTGCTTCTTTCCTATTCAGCCCTGCGCTATGATAGCCCCCCATCTGACTGTCGAATGGATCACAGATTTTTATGGGGGAAGTCTCTGAGTTTCCGGTGCGTGTCTACTACGAAGACACGGATGCCGGAGGCATCGTCTACAACGCCAATTATCTCAAGTTTATGGAACGGGCCCGCACCGAATTCCTGCGCGCAGGCGGCATCGAACAGGATGTCCTGCTGCAGGCGGGGATCGCGTTTGTGGTGAGTCGCACCGAAATCGACTTCCGCGCGGCGGCCCGCTTCAATGAACTGCTGACCGTAATGACGCAAGTAACTGAAGTGAAACGCGCTTCCATGCGTTTTTCACAGCAGATCCTGGCGGCTGATGGACGGCTGATCACTCAGGCCATGGTACAGATCGCCTGTGTCAGTCATCCGCAAATGAAACCTGTTGCAATACCTGAAAAAATCAAGGGAGTGCTGTTAAGTGCACGCTGAAATTTCGTTTATTGGCCTGTTCTGGCAAGCCAGTCTGTTGGTGAAACTGGTCATGATGACCCTGATGGGCATGTCGGTCGTCTCCTGGGCGCTGATCATCCAGCGCTCCAAGGCCATCAAGGCGGCCAACCTCGCCTCGGAGCAGTTTGAAGACAGATTCTGGTCCGGGGTCGACCTCAATCGTCTCTACCAGGAGTCCTCCTCCCGTCGTGACGACATCGAAGGCATGGAAGACATCTTCTACTCCGGCTTCAAGGAGTATGCCCGCCTGCTCAAGGCCGGTGCCCGCGGTCAGGATGCGGTGATGGACGGTACCTATCGTGCCATGCGCGTTTCCCTGTCCCGTGCAGTGGACGATCTCGAGTCCAACCTGCCGGTCTTGGCGACCATCGGTTCCATCAGCCCCTATATCGGTCTGTTCGGTACCGTCTGGGGGATCATGAACGCCTTTATCGCTCTGGGCCAGGTTCAGCAGGCGACCCTGCAGATGGTGGCACCGGGTATCGCGGAGGCGCTGATCGCCACCGCCATGGGTCTGTTTGCCGCCATCCCGGCCGTTATCTTCTACAACCGCTTCACCAACAAGGTCGAACGGCTGGAAAACGCCTACGCCAACTTCATGGACGAGTTCACCACCATTCTGAACCGCCAAATCGCACAGCAGGGTGAGAAGTAATGCAAACCTATCAGCGGCTCAAACGCAAGAAGGTCGCCGAGATCAACGTGGTGCCCTATATCGACGTCATGCTGGTGCTGCTCATCATCTTCATGGCGGTCACGCCCGTGATCACGCAGGGGGTCAAGGTCGACCTGCCCCAGGCGGAGTCCGAGCAGTTGCCGGAAGACTCCAAGCCGCCTTTCATCGTCAGCGTCAATACCGAGGGTGAGTACGTCA
This sequence comes from Aeromonas sp. QDB17, assembly GCF_027705305.1. Lineage (NCBI taxonomy): Bacteria > Pseudomonadati > Pseudomonadota > Gammaproteobacteria > Aeromonadales > Aeromonadaceae > Aeromonas > Aeromonas sp. QDB17. The sequence goes on along the minus strand of NZ_JAPDBP010000017.1, from coordinate 87,069 downwards.
TCAAGGCCGGCGAGGCGGATGACGAACCCGTACCGAGCGGCACACCAGAGGCGATGCAGCAGTACATCACCGAGAAGGCCATGGGCTATCTGGCCATCAACCAGAACGCGCCCGTGGTGGTCGCCGGTGACAAGTCCGTGCGCTACGAGGAGGTGATCCTGCTGATGGTGGCCCTCAAGAAAGCCGGTGTGCCTCAGGTTGGTCTGATGACGGATCCGGTGAACTGACGGAGATGGATGTGAAGCGTGGTATTTCCGGTTATCTCGTCGCGTCGCTGCTGCTGCATCTGATCATCGGCATCATCCTGCTGGTCGGTGTCGACTTCAGCAAACCCAAGCGCCCCGAGTCCAAGGGACAGATCGTCAATGCGGTCATGATGGACAGCGAAATGCTGGAGCAGCAGATGCAGCAGGTCCAGCAGCAGAAGCAGGCCCAGCCCAAGGCTGCACAGCAGCAGAAGGACAAGGAAGACGCTGAGCGCGTCAAACGCGAGCTGGCACAGGAGCGTCTGCGTATCGCTGAGACCAAGCGCAAGCAGGCCGAAGAGGCGACTCGCAAGGCCGAAGCCGACAAGCAGAAGAAAGAGGCTGAACAGAAGCAGGCGGAAGAGAAGGCCCAGAAAGCCGAGGAAGCCCGCAAGCTGGAAGAGCAGAAGACCAAGAAGGCCGAAGCCGAACGCAAGGCGGCGGAAGAGGCCAAGGCGCTGGCGCTCAAGAAGAAAAAAGAAGAGCTGGAGAAGAAGCAGGCTGAAGAGAAGGCCAAGGCGGAAGAGGCCAAGGCCAAGAAAGCGGAAGCCGAGAAGAAGGCCAAGGCCGAAGCCGAGAAAAAGGCGAAGGCGGAAGCCGAGAAGAAAGCCAAGGCCGAGGCCGAGAAGAAGGCGAAGGAAGAGGCTGACAAGAAGGCAAAAGCTGACGCAGAGAAGAAGGCGAAGGCCGAGGCTGACAGAAAGGCCAAGATTGAGGCGGAGCGCAAGCGCAAGGCGGCCGAAGAGGCCAAGTTGCAAAAAGAGATGGAAGCCATGATGGAGCAGCAGCTGGCCGCCGAGGCCAATGCGCGCAGTCAGGCAGCATCGGCAGCCGCCAAGGGCGAGGTCGACAAGTATGCCGCCCTCATCAAGGCCACGGTCGAGCGCTACATGATTTTGGATCCCACCATGCGGGGCAAAACATGTACTATCGGTGTCAAGTTGGCCAGTAGCGGCTTCGTCATCTCGGTGGACAATGGTCAGGGTGATCCGGCGGTCTGTCGCTCCGGCAAGGCGGCGGTGCTGAAGGCCAACCAGTTGCCGGTGCCGAAGGATCCGGCGGCATTCGAATTGATGAAGGATCTACGCCTTCAGCTAGCGCCAACGATTTAAGAGAGTGTTTCTGCTTTGATTGGCAAGGGTTGTTGATCAGAGAACTGAGTCTCAAATTGGAACTGAGAGTTTAAGCCATGATAAGAAAAGTGTTTTTTGCTTTGGTTGGCTGTTTGTTGCTGGGCCAGAGTGCTCAGGCGGCCTTGGACATCGTCATCACCGGCGGTATCGACAGTGCACGTCCCATCGCCATCGCCCCGTTCAAGTGGGAGGGCAATGGCCAGTTGCCGCAGGATATCGCGGAAGTGGTCTCCAACGACCTGATGCGCAGCGGCAAGTTCAAGCCGCTGGCCCGTGGCCAGATGCCGCAGACGCCGAGCACCAGCGGCGAGATCAACTTCGCGCCCTGGGCTTCCCAGGGGGTCGAAGCCGTGGTGGTCGGCTCCATCGCCGCCGTGGGTGATGGCACCTACAAGATCAACTTCGAGCTGGTCGACGTCCTGAAAGGCCAGCTGGCCAAGACCCAGGGCGGTGAAGCGAACGGTTACATCCTGGACAGCCGCATGGCGACCATCCCGGGTGCCCAGATGCGCCAGTTTGCCCACCGCATCTCCGACATCGTCTACGAGCGTCTGACCGGTGAGCGTGGTGCCTTCCTGACCCGTCTGGCCTATGTCTCCGTGCAGCAGGGCACCCAGTTCCCGTATCAGCTGCGGATCTCCGACTACGACGGCTACAACGAGAAGACTCTGTTGCGCTCCCGTGAACCCCTGATGTCCCCGGCCTGGTCGCCGGATGGCAGCAAGCTGGCTTACGTGAGCTTCGAGAACCAGAAGTCCGAGATCTATGTGCAGGACATCTACACCCAGCAGCGCAGTCTGATCACCAGCTTCCGTGGCATCAACGGTGCGCCGGAGTGGTCTCCAGATGGTCGTCGTTTGGCTATTGTTCTGTCCAAAGATGGGCAGCCTGACATCTATGTCGTTGATGTTGCTAGCAAGCAACTCACTCGAGTCACAAATAACCGCACCATCGACACCGAACCCTCCTGGATGCCGGACGGTCAAACTTTGCTGTTCACCTCTGAACGTGGTGGCAAACCCCAGATTTATAGCGTAAATTTGGCGACTGGCATGACTCGCCGGATGACCTGGGAAGGGGATTCCAACCAGGGGGCATCCATCACACCGGACGGCAAGTCCATGGTGATGGTGACCCGGGTTCAGGGACAATATCGCATCGCTCGCCAGGATATGGAAAATGGAGCCATGCTGGTACTGACCCAGAGTGCTCTGGATGAATCGCCAAGTGTGGCTCCCAATGGCAGCATGATCATTTATGCCACCATCTATCAGGGTCGTAAGAGTCTCGCATTGGTGTCGACCGACGGTCGCTTCAAGGCAGTGCTTCCGACCAGTAGCGGTGAAATTCGTGCACCAGCTTGGTCGCCCTTCTTGAATTGATAAAAATCGATTGTTTTTTGTTTTGTTATAAAGGTTTAAGGAAATAGCATGCAACTCAATAAACTGCTCAAGGGTCTGGCCATCGCACTGCCACTGTTCACCCTGGCTGCCTGTAGCTCCTCTTCCGACTCCGACGCCGCTGGCGCCGAGTCCGGCATGACCGACGGCATGGGCGGTGTACAAACCGGCGGCGCCAACGGCATGTTGTCCCCGGAAGAGCAGATGCGTCAGAAGTTCGAAGCGCTGCAACGCGACAACGTGATCTACTTCCCGTACGATGGTTACGACATTCAGGGTCAGTACGCCGACCTGCTGGATGCCCACGCCAGCTACCTGCGTGAACGTCCGAGCGTCAAGGTACTGATCGAAGGCCACGCCGACGAGCGCGGTACGCCGGAGTACAACATCGCGCTGGGTGAGCGTCGTGCCAAGGCTGTTGCCAAGTATCTGCAAACCCTGGGTGTGCAGGCCGAGCAGCTCTCCATCGTCAGCTATGGCGAAGAGAAGCCGCTGGATCTGTCCCACACCGAGGAAGCCTTTGCCAAGAACCGCCGTGCGGTCCTGGTTTACTAAGGTTTGAGTCGAACGAAGTTCGTTTATATGCAAGCGGCCATTTCGATGGCCGTTTTATTTGCACTAAACGTCAAGGTTTGATCCGAATGAAATCTGTATCAGCGAGCGACTATGCGCTGACCGTTTTATTTGCACTAAACGCTAAGGTTTGATCCGAATGAAATCTGTGTACAAGCAAGCTGGTGTTGCGCTGGCCGTGTTGGTTGCTTTGAATGCGCAAGCAGCGGCACCCGTGAGCGATCTGAGCGGGGATTCTGGCAGCAGCGGCGTGGTGCTGAGCGGCAACAATGGTGCCATCGTACCGACCGGCAGCCTGGAAGACCGGGTTGCTCTGCTGGAGCGAACCCTCAACGCCCGTCTGCGTCTGCAGGCCGAACTGCAGCAACAGGTCGACTCCCTGCAAGGGGAGGTCTCCGAGCTGCGTGGTCAGCTGGAACAGCAGACCTACCAGATGGAGCAGTCCCAGGAGCGCCAGCGCCAACTCTACCAAGAGCTTGACAAGGTGGCCAACAGCCAGCCCGCCGCCACGCCCGCAACACCTGCTGCAGGTGCTGCAACGCCTCCTGCCGCGGCTGCCAACTACTCCACCAACCAGGATGAGAACCAGGCCTACGACGCGGCCGTGAACATGGTGCTCAAGGAGAAGAACTACGACAAGGCCATTCCTGCCTTCGAAGGGTTCATCAAGCAGTTCCCGAACTCCAGCTATGTTCCCAATGCCCACTACTGGCTCGGCCAGCTGATGTTCAACAAGGGCGACAGGGCGGGGGCCGCGAGCCAGTTCTCCACGGTGGCGAACAAATACAGCAAGTCACCCAAGCGGGCCGATGCCCTGCTGAAACTCGGCATGCTCGCCCAGCTTGACGGCAAAAAAACAGAGGCCAAGGCCTTCTATGAGCAGGTGATCAAGGGTTACCCCAACACCTCGCCGGCCCAGCTGGCCAAACAGAGTCTGGCCAAGCTGTGACATTGCTGCATGTCACTGTTTTCGTAACACTCTTGTAAATACCGCCGTGCTTTGTATGCGCAGTGAACAATCAGATTTAATTTAAGATTTTTCTATTGCGCCAGGATGATAAATCCGTAATATAGGCCGCCGTCAGAGCCGGAGCAGTAATGCAGTCGGCACTGGTCGTGGTGAGGGTCGTTAGCTCAGTCGGTAGAGCAGTTGACTTTTAATCAATTGGTCGCTGGTTCGAATCCAGCACGACCCACCATTTCTTCACAGCAGGTGAAGACAATATTCCCAGGTCGTTTAGCTCAGCTGGGAGAGCACCTCCCTTACAAGGAGGGGGTCACTGGTTCGAGCCCAGTAACGACCACCATGTTGTAACGCTGGCCGCCACATGCGGCTGGTGAAAGGTTCAGGATGTGGGTCGTTAGCTCAGTCGGTAGAGCAGTTGACTCTTAATCAATTGGTCGTAGGTTCGAACCCTACACGACCCACCACTCTGAACATTTAATCCCAGGTCGTTTAGCTCAGCTGGGAGAGCACCTCCCTTACAAGGAGGGGGTCACTGGTTCGAGCCCAGTAACGACCAC
>NZ_JAPDBP010000017.1:0-82189 GCF_027705305.1 Aeromonas sp. QDB17 | reverse complement strand
ATATCCCAGGTCGTTTAGCTCAGCTGGGAGAGCACCTCCCTTACAAGGAGGGGGTCACTGGTTCGAGCCCAGTAACGACCACCATGCTTTAAAAAATGATTTCGATGGGTCGTTAGCTCAGTCGGTAGAGCAGTTGACTTTTAATCAATTGGTCGCTGGTTCGAATCCAGCACGACCCACCATCATTTCAGTCATATCCCAGGTCGTTTAGCTCAGCTGGGAGAGCACCTCCCTTACAAGGAGGGGGTCACTGGTTCGAGCCCAGTAACGACCACCATATTGAAAAGCCCGCAGCGATGCGGGCTTTTTCGTTTCCGTCTCCCATCAGGTTCGCAGTCGATCCAGCTCGCTTGCCAGGGTGGTGGCCGCCTGTTCCAGTGCCTCGCTCAGGCGCTGGCTGGCATTGGCCTCTTGTCCCAGGGTGGTGGCGGCGTCACCGATGCGCATCAGGTTCTGGTTGATGGTGTCGCTCACGGCACTCTGCTGCTCGGCGGCGGTCGCCACCTGGCTGATGTGATCATGGATCTGCTGGATCTGGGTGACCACCTTATTGAGTGCCTCGAAGGCCTGCTCCGTACCTTCAACCGTGCTCACCGAGCGGGCGATCCCCGTGCTCATCAACTGCTGGCTGCTGGTGACCTCGGTTTGCAGGCTGCCGATGAGCTGCCCTATCTCGTCGGTGGATGAGCGGGTCTTGTTGGCCAGCGCCCTCACCTCGTCCGCCACGACGGCAAAACCCCTGCCCATGTCGCCAGCCCGCGCCGCCTCGATGGCTGCGTTGAGGGCCAGCAGGTTGGTCTGTTCGGCAATGGCCCGGATCACATCGAGGATGTGGCTGATATTGGTGCTGCGCTGGGCGACCTGGGCGACCGCCTTGTCGGCCTGATGCATGTCCTCGACCAGGGTATGGATCTCGCTGCGGGCTCTGCTCAATGTCTGCTGGGCCGTGCTGACATGGTGGGTCGCCGCTTCCGACTCCTGCGCCGCCTGTTCCGCATAGCCCGCCACGCTGACTGCCGTGGTGCTCATCTCGTGCATGGCGCTGACCACGCTCTCCAGCTCCAGGCTCTGATCATCCAGGCTGCTGCGCATGGCATCGGCCGTCTGTTTCATGCCCCTGGCCTGCTGATGCACCTGTTGCCCTATCTGCTTGCTGCCCTGCACCATGGCCCTCAGCTTGCCGAGGAAGGCATTGAGATGCCTGCCCAGCTCGATGAGCTCCTGGTGGGTGTCGATACGCATCTGCTGGGTCAGGTCGCCTTCATTGCTGGCGAGGTGGGAGACGTGGCGGCTGATGAGGGAGAGGGGCGCCGTGATGGTCTGGATGAACCAGACAAGCAGGCCCAGAGCCACCAGGGTGATGACAACGATGGCAACCAGCTGCTGCTGCTGGGTAGCCTGCAACAGGCTGCCGAGCTGCTGGCTGATGGTGTTGGCCTGGCTGAGGGCGAGGGCCTTGGGCACCTTGATCATCAGCCACCACTGGTTGTCGGCAGCCTCGATCCGTATGGGCTGCTGCAGGATGAAATCGCTGTCGGTATCGGCGGGGCGTCCATTCGGGGCAACCAGTCCGGCCTCTGTCAGGGGGCGCCCCAGTTTGTCCGAATGGCGGTTGCTGCCGACGATGAAGCCCGTCTTGCTGACCAGGGTGACCTCGGCCTGGTTGTCATAGAGGCTCTTGCCAAGGTGCTCGGCCAGTTGCTGAAAGATGGGCAGGTTCATGTCGACCCCAGTGATCCCGGCAAACTTGCCATCCTTGAGGACGGGCACCGTCAGGCTGGTCATCAGCATCTTCTGGCCAGGGCTTATCTCGTAGAGGTAAGGTTCCATCAGGCAGGGGCGACGAGTCTCGCGACCGCAGAGATACCACTCGCTGTTGCGAATGCCGAATTCATTGCGCGAGGTGTCGAACTTGGCGTCACTGGTGGCGGCATCTATGGTCTGCTGCGCGATGTTTCCGTTCTGTTCCCGGGTGAAGTAGACCTCGAGACTGCCCTTGCCGGCAACCGAATGGCTGGCGCCCGTCTGCCAGTCGGCGTCCTGTCCGTCGTAACCGTTGGGTTCGAACTGGGCGTAGATGGAACTGATCCCGTTTGCCTGGCGCAGGCGGCTGCCAAGCAGCAGCTCCACTTGTGGGCGACTCAGCCGCTGGTCCGGCTGGGCCATGCTTCCTTCAAGCTGCGCCGCCATGCCGAGCGGTATCTGATAGGCCTGCTGCAACTGGTCTTCGATCTGCACGGCATACCGCTCTGCCTGGAATTGCAGGGAACGGGAAACCTCCTGCTCCAGGGCGCCACGGGTCTGCGCCATGATGTCATCGCGCAGGCCGTTCAGCGAGGAGGACTGTATCCATGTCATGGCGACGCCACTGGCGAGAAAAAGTCCCAGCGTGAGCAACAACAACTTGGTCTTGAGCGAACGTTGTTTCATTCGACAACTCCTTTTGGCAAGAATGACAACGATATGGTCGGAGCGGGTCCTGACAGTTGTACTGTACTGGATTTGTTGATGGGTTTGTGCACGGCTTCTGGTTATAATTTTGGCCTTCCCGAGCGTTGATGGAACAGTCGCAATGAGCAATGCACTGAGCAGTATTCCGCCGGTAGTCGAGATGGACTACCCCTTCCCGGCCAAACCACAGCCCCTGACTCCCGAGCAGAAGGCGGCCCTGATCGCCGAGATCAAGGTGCTGCTCGAGGCGCGCCAGGCCGTGCTGGTTGCCCATTACTACACGGATCCCGAGATCCAGGCCCTGGCAGAAGCCACCGGTGGCTTCGTGGGTGACTCCCTGGAGATGGCCCGCTTCGGTCGCGACCATGCAGCCCAGACCCTGATCGTGGCCGGTGTGCGCTTCATGGGAGAGACCTCCAAGATCCTGAGCCCCCACAAGCGTGTGCTGATGCCGACGCTGGAGGCCGAGTGCTCGCTTGATCTGGGTTGTCCCATCGACCAGTTCTCCGCCTTCTGCGATGCCCACCCCGATCACATCGTGGTGGTCTATGCCAATACCTCGGCAGCGGTGAAAGCACGGGCCGACTGGGTGGTCACCTCCAGTATTGCGCTGGAGATCGTCGAACATCTGGACAGTCAGGGTCACAAGATCATCTGGGGCCCGGACAGACACCTCGGCGCCTACATCGAGAAGAAGACAGGGGCCGAGATGCTGCGCTGGCAGGGTCACTGCATCGTGCACGACGAGTTCAAGGCCAAGGCGCTGCGCGAGCTCAAGGCCCAGAACCCGGATGCCGCCGTGCTGGTGCACCCGGAGTCCCCGGCCTCCGTCATCGAGCTGGCGGATGCGGTGGGTTCTACCAGCCAGCTCATCAAGGCCGCCAAAGAGCTGCCCCAGCAGAAACTGATCGTGGCGACCGATCGCGGCATCTTCTACAAGATGCAGCAGGCCTGCCCGGAGAAGGAGATGGTGGAGGCGCCCACCGGCGGTGATGGTGCCACCTGCCGCAGCTGCGCCCACTGTCCCTGGATGGCGATGAACGGCCTGGTGGCCATCAAGGAAGCCCTCACCGACGGCGCCGAGCGTCACGAGATCCATGTGGATGAGGCACTGCGTCTCAAAGCGCTTGTCCCGCTCGACCGCATGCTGGATTTCGCCGCCGAGCTCAAGCTCAAGACCCAGGGCAACGCCTGACTGACTCTGATGGCAAGATGCAAAGAGGGCTCCCGCGGGAGCCCTCTTTATTTATCCGTCAGCGGTATCGTCAGATGATGACGGTGGAGAAGCTGTGCTCCTCGTCGGGTGGGACGGTGATCCCGTCCTCGGCGGTGATGGCCGCCTCGACACAGAGCATGGTGCAATAACCGTCGTCACTCATGTCGGCCATGGCGCTGGCCCCTTCCTGCCAGGGGGTCCAGACCACCACGCTGTCGTGGTTGCCGTTGACCACCCGGGTGGTGCGCTCACCATCCTGCACGCTGACCATGGCATCGGGCTGGCGGTAGATGCGATCCATGGCTGCGGTGACGGTCAGCGCTCCCTGTTGCAGTTCGTTTCGGCCGGTCAGCTTGTCCAGATAGGGTTCGCCGAGGCCGGTCACGGTTACCGCTTCCGGCGCACTGATCTGCAGGTAGGTGTGCAGGGCGGCATTGTAGGTGAGCGCTGACTTGCCGGTGTTGCGGGTGGTCAGCACCAGGGAAAGCTCCTTGCCGACCAGTACGTCCAGCTCCAGCTCGAAGGCATGGGGCCAGAGTGTCCTGTTGGCATCGTTGTCACGCAGGGAGAGGTGGACGAGTGTGCCATCCCCGTGATCGGAGACCCCATCCAGCGTCCACAGGCAGTTGCGTGCGAAGCCATGAGCCGGCTTGCCGCTGCCAACGCGAGCGGGGGAGGGGCCGAACCAGGGCCAGCAGAGGGGAATGCCGCCGCGAATGGGCTTGCTGCCATCCAGTATCGCCTTGTCGCTGAGCCAGAGAGAGGCCGGCTCACCATGGCGTTGGTAACGCAGCACATGGGCGCCAAACAGGCTTATCTCGGCCCTGGCGTGCTCATTGTCTATGGTCAGCAGGGGCAGGCCATCCTGGCTCAGGGTGCAGTGGGCAGTCAGCGTACGTGTCGGTGTCATAAAGGCTCCAGTGCTCGGGGACATTCAGAAAGGGTCCGTGATTCAGAATACAAAAAGGCGGCCATTGGCCGCCTTTTTTCAAGCTACGCGATTGCGCATCCCAAATTACTTGGAGATGTGAGCGATCAGGTCCAGAACCTTGCTGGAGTAGCCCATTTCGTTGTCGTACCAGGAGACGACTTTCACGAAGGTCTTGTTCAGCTGGATACCAGCCTTGGCATCGAACACGGAAGTCTGACGCTCACCCAGGAAGTCGGTGGAAACCACTTCGTCTTCGGTGTAGCCCAGCACGCCCTTCATGGCGCCTTCGGAGGCAGCCTTCATGGCCTGGCAGATTTCAGCGTAGGACGCTTCTTTCTTCAGGTTGACGGTCAGGTCAACAACGGACACGTCCGGAGTCGGAACGCGGAAGGCCATGCCGGTCAGCTTGCCGTTCAGTTCCGGGATGACCACGCCAACAGCCTTGGCAGCACCGGTAGAGGACGGGATGATGTTCTGAGCCGCACCGCGGCCACCGCGCCAGTCTTTGGCAGACGGACCATCAACGGTCTTCTGGGTAGCAGTGGTAGCGTGAACGGTGGTCATCAGGCCGGATTCGATACCGAAGGTATCGTTCAGAACCTTGGCAATGGGGGCCAGGCAGTTGGTGGTGCAGGAAGCGTTGGAAACGATGTCCTGGCCAGCGTAGGAATCCTGGTTAACGCCCATGACGAACATCGGGGTAGCGTCTTTGGACGGACCGGTCAGTACGACTTTCTTGGCACCGGCAGCGATGTGCTTGCGAGCGGTTTCGTCGGTCAGGAACAGACCGGTTGCTTCGGCAACAACGTCAACACCGATTTCGCCCCATTTCAGGTTGGCCGGGTCACGTTCAGCGGTAACACGTACGGTTTTGCCGTTGACGATCAGGTTGCCGTCTTTGACTTCAACAGTGCCCTTGAAGCGACCGTGAGTGGAGTCGTACTTCAGCATGTAAGCCATGTAGTCAACGTCGATCAGGTCGTTGATACCAACCACTTCGATGTCAGCACGCTCAGCGGCCAGACGGAAAACGAAACGACCGATACGGCCAAAACCGTTAATACCTACTTTGATAGTCATAATTGGTTACCTAACTGTTCAGTAGTCAAAGAAAATTCCGTTTGTAAATTTACTAGAACTCCCTCGCGAGTCAACCAACAATCTGCGCGAAATTGCGCTATATCATGAAAAACTGTGAAATTTATTTTCGGTTTATGTAACTGGCTACCAACTTTTGTTGAATGCATCATCAGCAAAGTCGGTGGCAGAGAACAACAATAGTGCCTGCCCGGTCACACATCCAGCCGGGGAGATATGTAAAAATGTGCGCGGTTTAGCATGGCCAAAGAGCCACTGTTCAAGTACCAACCATAAAAATTAATCACAAAATAGCGTAGACAGAATCCACAGCGGGAATTCTCAAACTATGACCACCCTGATTGAACAGCTGGCTGCCGCCAAAGGCATTGCCAGTGAGTATGTTGATGCCTGGGGCCAGCCGGCCCTGGTATCGGAAGAGAGCAAGGCCGCCATGCTGGGCGCCATGGGCTACCGCGTCGATGACGAGGCCGCCCTGTCCGAACAGCTTGAGCAGGAGCACCGCCAGCACTGGCTGCGCGCGCTGGATCCCGTGATGGTGGTACGCAGCGGCGACGCCGTTACTCTTGAGGTTCGCCTCCCCATCGAATTCGTCAACGATGCCCTCACCTGGCAGCTCCAGCAGGAGCAGGGTGCAGTGCTGTCCGGTCAACTCACTCCCATCGAGGGTGAGCTGGTCGGGGTGGCCGAGTTCGAGGAGATGGAGTGTCAGGCCTATCGCGTCACCCTGGATGTGCAGCCTGCGCTGGGTTATCACCAGCTCATCCTGCTGGAAGAGGGCAATGACGAGCCGCTGGCCACCATGCGTCTCATCGTTGCCCCCAAGTCCTGCTACAAGCAGGCGCCCATCGCCAATGGTCGCAAGGTGTGGGGCCCGAGCGTCCAGCTCTACTGCCTGCGCAGCCGCCACAACTGGGGCATCGGCGATTTCAGCGATCTCGGCCAGCTGGTTGAGAATGCCGCCGCCTGGGGAGCCCACTTCGTCGGTCTCAACCCCATTCATGCCCTCTATCCGGCGAACCCGGAGAGTGCCAGCCCCTACAGCCCTTCTTCCCGTCGCTGGCTCAACGTCGCCTATATCGATGTGGAAGCGGTGCCCGAATTCCTGGGCAACGATCGCCTGAAAGCGGAAGTGGCGAGCCCGGCCTTCCAGCAGCACCTCACCTCCCTGCGGGTCAAGGACAATGTGGATTACACCGGCGTCATCCAGACCAAGATCGGGATGCTGCGCCAGGTGTTCGACCAGGCCAGCTTCAGCGCCGAGCGTCAAGCTGCGTTCGATGCCTTCGTGGCTGCCGGCGGTGACAGCCTGCAACAGCAGGCAGCGTTTGACGCCCTGCAGGCCCACTTCTATGCCAAGGGCGAGAATGCCTGGGGCTGGCCGGTCTGGCCCGAGGCGCTGCGCGATTACCACAACCCCGAAGTGGCGGCCTGGATGGCCGAGCACCAGCAGGATGTGGCCTTCTACCTCTATCTGCAGTTCCTGGCTGACGAGCAGCTGGCCCGGGCCGATGCTCGCGCCAAGGCCGCCGGCATGGTGATGGGGATCTACCGGGATCTGGCGGTCGGCGTCTCTGAAGGCTCCACCGAGATCTGGGCAAACCGGGATCTCTACTGCCCGAAAGCCTCGGTCGGTGCACCGCCCGACATTCTCGGCCCCCTCGGCCAGAACTGGGGCCTGCCCCCCATGAACCCGAACCAGCTGTTCGAGGCCGCCTACCAGCCCATGGTGGATCTGTTCCGCGCCAACATGCGCTCCTGCGGCGCCCTGCGCATCGACCACGTGATGGCCTTGCTGCGCCTGTGGTGGGTGCCGCCCGGAGAGTCGGCCGCCAAGGGGGCCTACATCTATTATCCGGTGAACGATCTGCTGGGGATCCTGGCCCTCGAGTCTCATCGCAACCAGTGCTTGCTGATCGGCGAGGATCTGGGGACCGTGCCGGAGGGGATCGACGTGACCCTGAAAGAGAACGGCGTCCACTCCTACAAGGTGTTCTTCTTCGAGCGCTCCAAGGACGATGGTGGCTTCATCTCCCCGGCGCACTACGCCGAGCAGGCGATGTCCGCCCTGACCACCCACGACATGCCGACCCTCAAAGGCTTCTGGCACTGCGACGATCTGGCGCTGGGACGCGAACTGGGCCTGTACCCGGATGAAGACGTACTCAAGACCCTGTATGCTGATCGCCACCAGGCCAAGCAGCGGATCCTTGACAGCCTGCATGCTCATGGGGTCATCTCTGGCAATATCAGTCAAGACGTGAACTGGGTCGGCATGAATACCGAGCTCAACCACGGTCTGCAACTGCACATGTCCCGCGGCAGCTGTGCCCTGTTCAGCACCCAGCTCGAAGACTGGCTGGAGATGGACAAGCCGGTCAACGTGCCGGGTACCAGCTACGAGTACCCCAACTGGCGTCGCAAGCTCTCCCGGGATCTGGAGGATATCTTCGCCGACGAGGCGCTCAAGAATCTGGCGGGCAAGATGAGCCGGGCCCGTGACGAGGCCAGCCGTTGAGCCTTGAACGCCAACATGTGACTCACTTTCATCCGCTTCGGCTTCGGCCGAAGCGGATGTTCAGCCATCAAAGGAAATGTCGATGCCCGTTGAACGTTTGGTTGCCGCCCGCTGTGCCGATCCCTTCTCCCATCTAGGCCTGCTGGCCAATCCGGATGGGCCAGGCCTGAAACTCACCGCCTGGTTGCCCGATGCACTCGAGGTCCGGGTCAGGGATCTCAAGTCAGGCAAGATAGTTGCCACCCTGACCGCCGCTGACGAAGCGGGCCTCTTTGAAACTGTTTTCACCCGCCGCAAGAATCCCTTCCCCTACCAGCTCATCGCGACCTACGCCGACGCCAGTGCCGACATCATCGATCCCTATCAGTTCCAGGCTGCCGCCTGGGAAGGGCTGGCGGAACTCACCTGGCAACCGGAAAACCTCTACCACACCCTCGGCGCCCAGTTGCGCACCGTGACGCACCTCGGCCAGCAGGTGAAAGGGGTACGCTTTGCCGTCTACGCGCCGAGCGCCACGGCGGTGAGCCTCATCGGCGATTTCAACTTCTGGGATGGCCGCCGTCACCCCATGCAGCGCAGCCAGTGCGGCCACTGGGTGCTGTTCGTGCCGGGGCTCAAGGCCGGGGATCGCTACAAGTTCGAACTGAAAGACCCGGCGGGCAATCGCCTGCCCCACAAGAGCGACCCGGTGGGCTTCTACTGCGAGCAGTACCCCTCGTTCGCTTCCGTGGTCTATGACCACGGCCAGTACCAGTGGCAGGACGCCGCCTGGCGCGAGAGTCAGCTCAATGACAAGCGCGAGCAACCCCTCTCCATCTACGAGCTGCACGTGGGCTCCTGGAAGCGTCACTCCAACGGCGACAGCCTGAGCTGGCGCGAGCTGGCGGTGGAACTGGTGGATTACATCAAGGAGATGGAGTACACCCACATCGAGCTGCTGCCAGTCTCCGAGCACCCCTTCAGCGGCTCCTGGGGCTACCAGCCGGTGGGCATGTTCTCCCCCACCAGTCGCTACGGCACGGCCGACGATTTCAAATACTTCGTGGATCAGTGCCACCAGGCGGGGATCGGCGTGATTCTGGATTGGGTGCCCGCCCACTTCCCGTCCGATGCCCACGGCCTGGCCCGCTTCGACGGCACGCCGCTCTACGAGTACGAAGATCCGCGCCGTGGCTGGCACCCGGACTGGAACTCCTACATCTATGACTTCGGTCGCGACACCGTGCGCCAGTTCCTGGTGGCCAGCGCCCTGTTCTGGCTCGACAAGTTCCACATCGACGGCCTGCGGGTGGATGCGGTCGCCTCCATGCTCTATCTGGATTACTCCCGCAACGCCGGTGAGTGGGTGCCCAACGTCGATGGCGGCAACCACAACTACGAGGCGATCAGCCTCTTGAAGTGGACCAACGAGGAGGTGTACGGCAAGTACCCCCACGCCATGACCATTGCCGAGGAGTCCACCGCCTTTGCCGGGGTCTCCCGTCCCACCTTCCTTGGCGGCCTGGGGTTTGGCTTCAAGTGGAATATGGGCTGGATGCACGACACCCTCAGCTACATGCAAAAAGAGCCCATTCACCGTCGCTACCACCACAACGACATGACCTTCTCCATGGTGTACCACTATGACGAGAACTTCATTCTGTCCCTCTCCCACGACGAGGTGGTCCACGGCAAGCACTCCCTGCTCTACAAGATGCCGGGGGACGAGTGGCAGCAGGCCGCCAACCTGCGCGCCTACATGGGCTTCATGTATGCCCACCCCGGCAAGAAGCTCAACTTCATGGGCACCGAGATCGCCCAGAGCAACGAGTGGAATCACGATGCCCAGCTGCCCTGGCACCTGTTGCAGTACCCCAGGCACGGCGGCCAGCAGCGGCTGATCCGGGATCTCAACCACCTCTATCGTCATGAACCTGCCTTGTATCAGGGGGATTATGAACAGGCCGGTTTCCGTTGGCTGGATCACAACGATGCCGACAACAGCATCTTCGCCTGGCTGCGGGCCGACAAGCTGGGGGCCCATCCGCTGGTGGTGGCCTGCAACTTCACCCCGGTGCCGCGCATCGGTTACCGTCTCGGGGTGCCAGCTGCCGGTCGCTATCGGGTGGTGCTCAACACCGACAGCGAGCATTACTGGGGCAGCAACTATGATGTGGGTCTGGTCTTCGTCGCCGAGGCGACCCCCTGGCAGGGGATGGCACACAGCCTGGTGCTGGACTTGCCGCCGCTCGCGACCTTGTTCATCAAACAGGAGTCCTGATGTTTGAAATGGAAAACGGGGTAGATCACCCGCTTGGCGCCCGTCTGGACGAGACGGGCTGCCACTTCTGTGTCTGGGCTCCCCAATCGGACAAGGTGGAACTCTGCCTGTTCGACGACGAGGAGCAGGAGCTGGCGCGTCTCCCCTTGCCCGGTCGGCGCGGCCAGTACTGGTTCGGCCACGTGCGCGGGGTCAAGGCCGGTCAGCGCTATGGCTACCGGGTGCATGGCTCTCCCCAGGAGGGGTTGCTGTTCGACCCGGACAAGCTGCTGATCGACCCCTATGCCCGGGCCCTCAGTCGATCGACCCACTGGGACGATGCCCTCTACGAGGGGGACAGCGCGGCCATGGTGGGCAAGTCGGTGGTGGTGGACGATGCCTTCGACTGGCAGGGGGTCGGCAAGCCCGGCATCCCGCCGGAGCGGGTCGTGCTCTACGAGACCCACGTCAAGGGGTTCACCCGCCAGCACCCCGGCATCCCCAAGGCGCTGCAGGGCACCTATCTGGGCATCAGCCACCCGCTGATGATCGAGCATCTGCAGGGGCTGGGGGTGACCTCGGTCCAGCTGATGCCGGTGGCGGCCTTCATGTCCGAGCCCAGGCTCGAGCAGCTGGGGCTGACCAACTACTGGGGCTACAACCCCATCGCCTTCTTCGCGCCCGAACCGCGCTACGGGGCGAAGGATGCGGTGACCGAGTTCAAGACCATGGTGCGCGAGCTGCACCGGGCGGGGCTCGAGGTGATCCTGGACGTGGTCTACAACCACACCGCGGAGTCGGGCTTCGACGGCCCCATGCTCTCCCTCAAGGGGTTTGACAACGCGGGCTACTACGCCTTCGAGTCGGGGGCCCACGGTCCGGATTACCATCGCCACGCCAACGTCACCGGCTGCGGCAACAGCGTCAATCTGGATCACCCCAATACCTTGCGACTGGTGCTCGATGCCCTGCGCTACTGGGTCACCGAGATGCAGGTGGACGGTTTTCGCTTCGATCTGGCGGTCACCCTGGCGCGGGAAGCGGGGGAGTTCGATCCCATGAGCGCCTTCTTCAAGGCCATGATGGCGGATCCCGTGCTGGCGCGGGTCAGGCTCATCGCCGAACCCTGGGACATCGGCCCCTTCGGCTATCGTCTCGGCCAGTTTCCGAGCCAGTGGCTGGAGATCAACGATCGTTACCGCGACACGGTGCGCGCCTTCTGGCGCGGGGATGCGGGCAAGATGGGGGATTTTGCCACCCGTCTGGTGGGCTCGCGGGATCTCTTCCCGAAGAACTGGCGCTCCCCCCACACCAGCGTCAACTACCTCTGCTATCACGACGGCTTCACCCTCGAGGACCTGGTCTCCTACAACCAGCGCCACAACCAGGCCAACGGCGAGGACAACCGGGACGGCCACGGCAACAACCTCTCCAGCAACCACGGGGTGGAGGGGCCGACCCTGGACCCGCGCATCAACAACCTGCGCCAGCAGCAGAAGCGCAACCTCATCGCCACCCTGCTGCTGTCACAGGGGACGCCCCACTTCCTCGCCGGGGACGAGATGGGCCGCAGCCAGCTCGGCAACAACAACGCCTACTGTCAGGACAACCAGATAAGCTGGGTGAACTGGCAACTGCGCCCGGAGGACGAGCGGCTGCTTGCCTTCACCCGCCAGATGATGGCGCTGCGGGCGGAGTCCGGGGTCTTCTCCAACCTGCAACTGAGCGACGACGGCTGGAACGGCAAGGCGACCAGCTGCCACCAGGTGAACTGGTATCACCCGGACGGCCATCAGCTCACCGATCAGGACTGGCACGCCCCCATGGGGCAGGCGTTTGCCATGGACATCGGCATGATCGGCTGCACCGGGGAGCGCTGGTACGTGCTGTTCAACGCCAGCGACTATGACATCCAGTTCCGCCTGCCGCCGCCGGGGGAGGGAATGGAGTGGATCCAGACCATCGACACCGCCACCAACGACGGCCTGCCCTTCCTGCCGGACGACATCAAGCGGCAGGTGGCGGTGGGGCGTGCCCACTCCCTCAAGCTGCTGGAGCGGGTCGCCCTGCCGGCGGCGGTGCTGGCGAGTGAAGGGGTGGTGGCAGCGGATGTTGTCGCCGTGTTGCCAACGGGATCACAGTTCCCGCTGGCGGGGTAGAGCCAGGCGCCCTGACTGGGTATGCTGGGCACCGTTATCAGTGGTGAGGAGCCGGAATGAGCAGTAACAACCCTGAACAGTGGCGCGACAAGCTGAGTGCAGAGCAGTTCCACGTCTGCTGGGAGAAAGGGACCGAGCGTCCCTACAGCGGTGCCCTGCTGCACAACCGCAAGAGCGGCGATTACCACTGCGTCTGCTGCAAGCAGGTGCTGTTCCACTCAGGCGCCAAGTTCGACGCGGGCTGCGGCTGGCCCTCGTTCGACCGGGCCATCGAGGGGACGGTGACCTACACCGAGGACAACAGCCACGGCATGAAGCGGGTGGAGATCACCTGCAGCCAGTGCGGCTCCCACCTCGGCCACGTCTTCCCCGACGGGCCGACCGAGACCGGCCAGCGCTACTGCGTCAACAGCCTGAGCCTGGATTTCGAGCCCGACGCCTGATCCCCGACACGACCAGCGGCGCCTCCCTTCGGAGGCGCCGCTTTTTTATCTCCCCCTGTCAGGTGCCGGGCTATGCCAGCGGCAGGTAGATGTCGGTGACCAGCTCATGGGTGGGCACCTCGTGTACAAAGTTGTGGTAGTGGAAGAAGAGCGGAAAATCCCGCAGCTCTTCGCCGCTGGCGGGCAGCCAGTCGCGGTAGAGCGCCCGGGCGCAGTCGGCCAGGAGGTCGTGGGAGCCGTGGTGGCGTACCACGGCGCAGCGCCCGGCCGGGATGAGGGCATTCTTCACGCCCCACTCATTGTCCTCGGCGACGGGGGACTCGACGCTGCCACAGAGGGTAAAGCGAAACGCCGCACCCTCCGTCGTGGCGGGGTCGTCCGGCGCCAGGCCATAGGTCCGGCTGGTGGCGACCGGGGAGCCGCCCGTGGCCTTGCGCCACTGGATGAAGCGCGCCGCGGTGTCGTTGATGCGCTCGGGCAGGCCCTGATGGGTCAGGGCGGCGACGGCGGTCTGCGGGAACTGGATGATGTCGACTCGCATGGGGTCAATCCTCTTTGTGGGGGGCCGAGGCAGGCAGCGATGCCAGCTGGCCCAGTCCGGGTGCTGCCTGAACTGGCTGGGCGTCAGGCCGAACGTCTGCTTGAAGGCGCGACTGAAAGATTCGCCATGCTGGAAGCCGGCATCGAGGGCGATATCAGTCACCTTGTCCAGAGGAGCGAATGCCAACCGGTAAGAGGCCCGCTTCAGCCGCAGCAGCTGGATGTAACGCCCCAGCGGCACGCCGCAGTAAGCGGCAAATTGCCGATGAAAGTGAAAGGGCGAAAAGTGCGCCACGGCGCTGAGCCGCTCCAGCGACAGGTCGTCGTCGAGATGGCGCTCGATGTGCTCTGTCACCGTTTGAAAGCGTCGGCGGTAGGCCTCTGTCTGGTTGTGATCCATGGTCTCTCCTCTGTGCTGCCCACTATCGGCCAACGGGCCCGAGCTGTCCTGACGGATCTTGCTCTCTTTGCCTCCCCTCGGGAGAAGAGCCATGACCGCCAGCCCGGCGGGCGCTGCCTGACTTGTCGCGGGTTCGTCAGGCCAGCAACAGGGCTGCCCCCGTCAGCAGGGCGGCGAGGGGCAGCACGGGGAGCCGTGGCACTCGCAGCAGGTAGAAGCCGACGGCGGCCAGCGCCAGATCGGTGGGGGAGAGCACGGCGCTCTGCCACACCGGCTGATAGAGGGCCGCCAGCAGCAGCCCCACCACGGCGGCGTTGATGCCGGCCACGGCCCCCGCCAGACGGGGGCGGGCCAGCCAGTGCTGCCAGCAGGGGCCCAGCGCCCAGAGCAGCAAGAAACCCGGCAGGAAGAGCGCCAGGGTCGCCAGCAGCGCCCCGATGAGGGGAGTGGCGGGCAGCAGCATGGCGCCCAGGTAGGTGGCCAGGGTGAACATGGGGCCGGGTACCAGCTGGGCCAGGCCGTAGCCGGTCAGGAACTGCTGCTCGCTCAGGTGGTGACCCAGGCTCTCCTGCAACAGGGGCAGCACCACGTGGCCACCGCCAAACACCAGGCTGCCTGCCCGGTAAAAGTCGGCCAGCAACTGGCTGACGGGGCCGCTCGCCACCAGGGGCAGGCCGACGAACAGCAGGGCGAACAGCAGCAGGGTCGGCCAGTGAGGCTGGCGAGCAGGAGTGGATGCGGGGGGCTGACTCCCCGGGCGGGGCTCGCACAAGGCACAGAGCAGGGCCGCGCCGAGCAGCATGGCGACCTGGGTCAGAAGACCGGGGGCGCACCAGAGGGCGGCGGCGGTGGCTACCATGACTCCCTGTTGCAGCGCGGTCTTGCAGAACTGGCGGCTCATGGTGAGCACGGCATCCGCCACCACGACGAGCGCCAGCAGCTTGAGGCCGTGCAGGGCGGCGTCCAGCCAGAGGTTGCCCGCAAGCTGACCCAGACCGACGGCGGCCGCCAGCAACAGCAGGAAGGAGGGGAGGGTAAAGCCGACGAAGGCGGCCAGGGCGCCGCCGATGCCGGCGCGGTGGCGGCCGATGGCAAAGCCGAGCTGGCTGGAGGCCGGACCCGGCAGCAGTTGGCACAGGGCCAGCAACTGGGCGAACTCCCCCTGGTTCAGCCAGCCCAGCCGCTGGACAAAGGTGCGCTGAAAATAGCCGATATGGGCGGCCGGCCCGCCAACACTGATGCATCCCAGCCACAAGAACTGCATGAACACCTGTCCCATCTTCCCCTCCTCGTCATCATCCTGGCCCGGATAATATGACAAAAAAGTGACAGTTTGGTGACGGTACGCCCTCCCGCGCAGCCTGCCATCAACAGGGGCTGGCGGGGTGGCTGGTCGCCTCCGCCAGCTGACGAGAGGTACCGGGGTGACGCGCGGCAGCCTGCCGGTGAGGGTCAGGGGGCAGGTTGTGCCTGGGGCAGGTAGCATTGTCCCGCCAGCCAGCAGGCGATGGACTGGCGACTGGCATCGAAGTGAGGCTCGGGCAGAGTGTGCGGGTCGCACCAGATCCAGCCCTCGCATTTTTCCGGCTCCAGCAGTTGCGGCTCCCCGTCCACCTCTGCCAGCAGGGTGACCGAGATGTAGTGCAGGCCGCTCTCGCGCCAGGTCTCCAGGTTATTGGTGACGGCGATGACGCGAGGCTGGCGGATGATGAAGCCGGTCTCCTCCGCCACCTCCCGGATGGCTGCCGACTCGAAGGTCTCCCCCAATTCCAGATGACCGCCTGCGATGGACCAGTAGGGGGCATGGCTGCCCTTGCGCTTGCCAAGCAGTACCTGGCCCTGGTCATTGGTGAGAATGACGCCGACACCGACGCGGGGATAGGGGGTAGACATAGGGGAGGCTCCTTGCTGAGACGGCGGGGTGCGCCAGGGAAAACGGGCCCACCTTAGGGGGGATGGGCCCGTTGCGCAAGCCGCCTGTTCAAGGGCGATCGGATGCCGATTTTCCATCGCTTAAATGGATGGGTCTGGCGACATTCTATCTGTTAAATAGATGGGAAATGCCCCCGGATCAGGGCAGTCTGACCAGCATCTTGCCGGTATTGTGGCCCTGGAACAGTCCGATAAAGGCTTGCGGCATGCTGGCCAGCCCCTCGCTGACGGTCTCCTCGGCCTGGAGGGTGCCCGCTTCGAAGGCCGGCATGGCCTCGGCCAGGAACGCCCCGTAGTGCTGCCAGTGATCGGAGACCAGCAGCCCCTGCATCAGGATGCGCTTGCGGATCACCTGGGAGAGGTTGCGCGGGCCGCTGGCCTGGCCGTTGCTGTTGTACTGCTCGATGAGGCCGCACAGCACGATGCGCCCGTGCACCACCAGGTGGTTGAGGGCGGCATCCAGCATGGCGCCCCCCACGTTCTCGAAGTAGACGTGGATGCCTTCGGGGGCGAGGCGGGCCAGCTCGGCGTCGAGATCCGGGGTCTCCCGGTAATTGATCACCGCATCGGCTCCCAGGGTCTTGAGGTAGGCGACCTTGTCGGCCGAGCCGGTGGAGCCGATGACCCTGGCCCCCGCCTGCTTGGCGAGCTGGACCGCCATGGTGCCGACCGCCCCGGAGGCTGCCGAGACCAGCAGGGTTTCACCAGCCTTCAGGTGTGCCACCTTGTGCAGGCCCGCCCAGGCGGTCATGCCCGGCATGCCGAGGGCGCCGAGGAAGCGCTGGGGCGGCAGGGTGGTGTCGGGCAGGCGGGTGAGCTGGGCGGCGTTTGCCACGAAGGCATCCCGCCAGCCCAGCATGCTGCTCACCTTGTCCCCCACCTTGAAATCGGGATGGCGCGATGCCTGTACCGTGCCGATGGCGCCGCCGTCGAGGGGACCGTTGAGGGGGAAGGGAGGAACGTAGCTTTTTGCCTCGCTCATGCGGCCGCGCATGTAGGGGTCCACCGACAGCCACTGGTTGGCGACCTGCACCTCTCCCTCCTGCAGGGCGGGCAGGGGCACGTCCCGGAGGGCGAAGTCCTCCAGGGTGGGGAGACCGGTAGGGCGACGCAGCAGTTGGATTTGATGGCTGATGGCATTCATGGGCATTCTCCGGCAGTGGGGCCGCGCGTCGGGCGGCGGCCTGGTATTTTTGTTTGTGTGCAAACTAAAATCAGGGTAGTCCTGAACGCGGGGGCTGGCAACTGTTTTGTGTGCAAACTATTCAGCCCCGAAGTTGATGGGGTATACTGCCCCCTTGTCGTCAGCGAGGTCCTCCATGAGCGAATTGAAAAAGCAGGTCTGTTTTGCCCTCTACAGCGCCTCCAATGCGGTGATGCGTGCCTATCGGCCGCTGCTGGACAAGCTGGATCTCACCTATACCCAGTACCTGGTGATGCTCTCGCTCTGGGCCCGGGACGAGGTCAGCCTCAAGGAGATAGGGCAGGAGACCGGACTGGATGCGGGCACCCTGACCCCCATCGTCAAGCGGCTGGAGAGCAAGGGGTGGCTGACCCGCACCGTCTCCCACGAGGATGAGCGGCAAAAGTGCATCAGCCTGACCGAGGCGGGACGCCAGTTGCAGCAGGAGGTCAGGGAGTGCTGTCTGGCGGACAGCTTGCGCAACCAGGTGGATCTGGCCGATGCTGAGTTGGCCCAGCTCAAGCAGCTTTGCGATCGCGTGGCGGCGCAGCTGGGGCGCTGATCCCTTTTCCCGTCAGGAGTGACCCGATGAAACCCATGCAATCCCTGCTTCCTCTGTTTGCCATCCTGCTGTGCGCCTGCGCCGATACCTCCTATCCCCGTTCCGAGCTGCAGATCGACGATGCCGATGCCTGGCAGGCCATCTGCAAGGACGGGGTCCGGGTGAGGGCGGTCACCGACGAGGGGATCTGTGCGGATCACCGCGGGGTGGCCATGTGGACAAATAAACCAAGGGCTGCACGGATGGCAGAAGAAGCGGCCAAGTAGTGTGACCTGTACGACATAAAATGACATGACCGGCCATGGGGCCGGTTTTTTTCGCGATCTTGCCAGCACTTTGGCACCTTGTTCATGGTGCACTCATTTTTCTCTTCCCATACTGGCCCTCAAGGTAGCAAACCAACAGGAGAGAGAGATGCAATCATCCATCGTCGGGCTCTCCATTCTCTGGGGGCTGGCCAGCTTTGGTGTGCAGGGGGATTTCATCGAGAGCCGTGATACCGCCTCCCCCTCCTGGCAGGCCGAGTCCAGAGTGGAGATGGAAGGGTACTTGATGGAGTCGTTGGGCGCCGATCGCTGGGTGTTCGACAACGGCAGCGAGAGCCTGGAAATCTCTCTGCCCAAAGGGCAGTGGGTGTCGACCGGTGAGCGGCTGCGGCTGCGCGGCGAACCCCTGCAGGGGCAGAACGGCTGGTTGCTGCAGGTGCAGGACGTCAGCCAGGTCGAGACATGACGAGGCGTTCGCCACCTGGCGGCGCGATGGCGCCCGCGGGGCTGTGTTGACCGCGAATGCCCTTGATAGCAGAGACAAGAAGAGGAGGCCCTGGCCTCCTCTTGCTTTTGGTGCTCCCCGGATGCGGGGTGGGTTGTCAGCCCAGGTGGTTGAGGGGCAGGGCGGTCTTGTGCTTGATGCGGCGCAGCACGAAGCTCGAACGCACCCCGGTCACGCCGGAGATGTGGGTCAGCTTGTCCAGCAGGAAGTGCTGGTAGTGCTCCATATCCCGCACCACCACCTTGAGCTGGTAATCCGCATCGTTGCCGGTGATGAGGTCGCACTCCAGCACCTCGGGCAGATCCTTGACGGCGCGATCGAAGTTCTCGAACCGCTCCGGAGTGTGTCTGTCCATGGAGATGTGAATGTAGGCGGTGAGGGTCAGCCCCAGCTGGCGGGCATTGAGCAGGGTGACATGGGTATCGATGAGACCGGCATCCTCCAGCGCCTTGACCCGGCGCGAGCAGGGGGAGGGGGAGAGCCCGACCAGCTCGGCCAGCTCCAGGTTGCTGATGCGGCCATTTTCCTGCATCAGCTCCAGAATATGCCTGTCTATACGATCAAGTTTCAGCATTCTCCGTACCTCTTCGCAATTACTAATCCACTTTTCCTAGATTAAGGGTGAACTATTGCAAAAACAACTGAAAATACCTGCTACTTCACAACCACTCACCGCATCGCGGGGAGTACCATGGTTACATCTTCCGGTGGCAAGACAGGCGCCCGACCAGGTACCTGTGGTGAAGGACCTTACCGGGTCAAGAGCCCCATCAGCCGTTCGACCTTATCGGGAAACAACGGGCTGGAACGAGAGCACCCCCTCCCCGAAGGCAACAAAGCAGGCATCCCGGCGCCTGCTTTGTTGTTTTTGCGTTCCGCCCGCTCAGGGGCGGGGCGGCCGGATGCGATAGAGACAGCGGCTGTCCCCCTCCAGCAGATACTGCTCCCGCTCCACCTCGGCCGGCGCCAGCAACCGGCGAAACAGCGCCAGCTCGCTGCGGCAAAAGCCCCGACAGGCCCTGGCCGCACTGCAGATGGGGCAGTGACTCTCCCACCACAGCCAGCTGCCGTCCTCCTCCTGCGACATGTCCGCCATATACCCCTCCTGGGTGCGCAGCGCCTTGAGCGTCATCAGCCTGTCTGCCAGCGCCGGCTGGGTCAGCCTGGATTCATAGCGTGCCTGCATCTGCTGCTCCCGCCGCGTGATGAGCTGCTCCATGCCCGCGTCGCCAAACACCTGCCGGATATCGTCGATCAGCTGCAGGGTCAGATCGCCATGGGTGTCGGGGAAGCGTTGCCAGGCCTGGTCGGTGAGGTGCCACAGACGCACCGGGCGACCGCGGCCGCGGGCCTCGTCGCTAAACCCTACCCAGCCCTCGGACTCCAGGGCCATCAGGTGCTGGCGCGCGCCCATGGACGTCATCTGCAACTGGTCGCCGAGTTCGGCGGCGCTCTGGGGGCCGCGGGTTTTCAGCAGATAGAGGATCTTGTCGGTACTGGCGTTCATGGGGGCTCCGGTGGTGGGTATCGGTGCGGTGACCGCCTGGATGAGGTCATTATGGGTAGCAGGGAGATTTAAATCAACAATCTGCTTTACTTAATGGACGACCCCTCACAATATAAATAAACCGATGACTTTATTTAATGAGGCGAAGATGGAAGGGATCAAGGGACAGGCGACCCTCTGGGTATTGGTGATGACGGTGACGCTGGCGGTGGCGGGGTTCAGCCTGCCTTCCCCCGTCCTGGCGCCGCTGCTGCTGGATCCGGCCCAGGGCATGCTGACGCCACAGTCGTCGGACTGGAGCCGCAAGGTGTGGCTTGGCGTCATCATGGGGCTCTATCCGTTGTTTCAACTGCTGGGGGCCCCCTTGCTTGGCCGCCTCTCCGATCGCCATGGGCGCAAGCCGGTGCTGACACTCTGTCTGGTGGGGGTGCTGGCGGGGTATGTGCTGATGGCCCTCGGCATCGCCTGGCGTTCCCTGCCGCTCTTGCTGCTGAGCCGGGTGGTGGAGGGCTTCTTCAACGGCGACATTGCCATCGTGCAGGCGATGGCGGCGGACATGAGCACGGCCAGGACCAAGGCCCGCAACTTCGCCCGCATCAACATCGGCATGAACCTGGGCTGGGTGGTGGGTCCCATGATCGGAGGCTATGCGGCCGTGGTCTCGGGAGATTACAGTCTGGCAGCCTGGCTGGCGGTGGGGATGACGGTGATCAACCTGCTGCTGGTGCTCTGGCTGCTGCCCAATCGTCCCCCGGTGCCGGCGACCCGGGATGAAGCTCCCCTCTCGACCCGCCAACTGCTGCTGCAACCTCGTCTCCTGCCCTACTTTGCCCTGACCCTGGCAAGCTACGGGGCGGTGCAGCTCTACTTCACCTACTTCAATGTCTGGCTGGTGGAGCGGCTGGCATGGGATCCGGTGCAACTGGCCCAGGCCGCCGTGCTGGTGAGCGTGCCCATGATGCTGGGCTCCTGGATCGGTGAGCAGCTGGCACGGCACTGGCGCGGCAGCTCCCTTGGCATCGTCGGCCACCTGGTGATGGCGGCGGGCATGCTGATGTTCATCCTGCCGACCCAGTGGTGGGGGCTCGCGCTCACCTTCATCCCGGCCGGCATCGGCATGAGTCTGGGGGAGCTGGCCACCTCGGTGGCGGTCTCCAACCGCAGTCATGCCAGCCAGCAAGGGCAGGCGATGGGGCTCTACCGCGGTCTGGCGGTGGGCAGCGAGATCCTGGCGGTGGTGCTGGGCAGTCTGGTGCTGCTGGCGGGGACCGAGTGGCCCTTCTACCTGGCCGGCCTCTGCGGCGTGATCTGTGCCTTCGGTTTCTACGGATTGCGCAGACGGGCGGACAGGCGAAACGCCGTGGCCGGGTGCGCCGAGGCGGGCTGACGAAGGGCGCGGGGATCACAGTTCGGCGACGGGGTGGCGGGCCGGACTTGCATCGCGGCGCCGAGTCTGGGACGGTATGGCTCTTTGCTCCGCTTTTCCCGATCCCCCGGTGAGCGCGTCTCCCATCATGGACCCTGCGATGCCCAGTCCGCATTCCTGGCGGTGAGATGAGTCGTGGCACTGGCAACGGGATGGCGCCGCACCCGTCTCGACATTCCTGGAGGTGATATGAGTCGTTATCAGGCCATTGCATTGGACATGGACGGTACCCTGCTGAACCGGGATCACAAGATCTCGTCCGCTACCCGGGCGGCCCTGGCCCAGGCCCGGGCCCACGACATCAAGGTGCTGCTGGTGACGGGTCGCCACTTCATGACGGCCCGTCCCTTCCACCACGAGCTGGCCCTCGACACCCCCATCATCTGCAGCAACGGTGCCTACCTCTATGATCCGGTACAGGAGAGGATCCTCGCCGGGGATCCCCTGGCCGTGGCGCCCCTCACCGCCCTGCTGGAGGAGGTGCAAGCCCAGCAGATGGGGGCGCTGTTCCACCTGGGGGACGGCATCGGCTACCTGGGCTGCGAGGAGCACGTGGGCCGGATGCGGCGCTGGTCGGCAACCCAGCCGGATCACCTCAAGGTCTCCCTGCTGCCCGCCGAGGATATCGAGTCCTGGTTGCAGTCCCCCATCTGGAAGCTGGAGTTGTTCAACCAGGATCCCGGCCGGTTGCACCGCTTCGTCGGGGAGGTGGTGGAGAGACTGCCCTTCACCCGTGACTGGGCGGCCCCCTATGCGGTGGAGCTGGTGCAGCCAGGTTGCAGCAAGGGCAACCGGCTGGCCCAATGGGCGGCGAGCGAGGGGATCGCCATGGAGAACCTGGTGGCCTTTGGTGACAACAACAACGACATCAGCATGTTCGAGCAGGTGGGGCTGGCGGTGGCCATGGGCAATGCGGCGCCCCAGATCCAGGCCCATGCAGACCGGGTCACCGCGGATCACAACGAGGATGGCATCGCCCTGGCGTTGCAGCGCTGGGTCCTGCCCGCCTGAGGGGAAAAACAGTCTGCGGCATAAACAAAAAGGGGCCATGTCGGCCCCTTTTTGTCAGCTCCCGAAGGAGAACTGGATCACCCGATCCGGGAAGCGCAGCCGGTTGTAGTCCCGGTATACCCCTTCGTAGTGACGGATGGCGCGCTCGCGTTGGGCACGGTAGTAGTCGCGCTGGCGGCTGTCGCTCTCGCCCCGGATCTGCTGATCCAACTGGTGGATGCTCCGCTCGGTGCGCTCCAGCTCCTGCTGCAATTCGCCGAGGCGCTGCTCCAGCAGGTACTCCTTGCGGCCGCGCTCGAACTGGGTGAGGAAGCTGGTGTCGTTGGGGCAGACCCCCAGGTATTCGCTCCCCTCCCGTCCCTTGCTGTAGGCAAGCTCGGGGATGCAATAGAGCTCCAGCCCCTTGGCGTAGCCGCGCTGCCACTCCGCTTCATCCACCTTGAGGCCGTACTCCCCGCAGGTCTTCTGATAGTCGCGGGTGGCGCTCCGGGTCTTGCCCTGCTCCCCGTCCTGATAGCCCTGGTTGTACCAGCTCATGGCACGGCACTCCTCCTCCGAGAGGGAACTGCACCCGGCGAGCAGGAAGGGAAGGGTCAACAACAGGATCTTGGGGGACATGAGGGGGCTCCGACAGCAAAGGGGTGGGGCATTCTAGAAGAGGAGGCCCGTCCGGGACAAGCTCCGGGCGAGGGGGCCGTATCATGATGTTTTTATCAGTATTTTCAAGCCGTTGTAGACGGGCTTCCGGCAGCCTTTTCTTGCCGGGGGAGGCAGGGTAAACTGCGCCTACTTTTAACTGGCATGTAACATAAAAACAATGAAAGTCCTGACCGTCGATTATCGCTCCCCCGATGCGGCCGAGCGCTTCACCGAATCCCTGCGCACCACCGGCTTCGGGGTGCTGACTCACCACCCCATCCCGAAGGAGCTGGTACAGTCCATCTATGACAACTGGTATCGCTTCTTCATGAGCGAACAGAAGCAGGATTTCCTGTTCAATCGCGAGACCCAGGACGGCTACTTCCCGCCCTCGGTGTCCGAGGTGGCCAAGGGTCACAGCCAGAAGGACATCAAGGAGTACTTCCACATCTATCCCTGGGGCCAGATGCCGGCAGAGCTGAAAGAGCAGGCGATGGAGTACTACCGCCTCGCCAACGATCTGGCCGCCGAGCTGCTGGGCTGGGTGGAGAAGCACACCCCGGGCGACATCGCCGCCCACTACAGCTGCCCGCTCTCCTCCATGATCGAAGAGAGCCACAAGACCCTGCTGCGGGTGCTGCACTACCCGCCCTTCGACGGCACCGAGGAGCCGGGTGCCATCCGCGCCGCCGCCCATGAAGACATCAACCTGCTGACCATTCTGCCCGCTTCCAACGAGCCGGGCCTGCAGGTGAAAGGTTCAGACGGGGAGTGGATGGATGTGCCCTGCGATTTCGGCACCCTCATCATCAACATCGGCGACATGCTGCAGGAGGCCTCCCGCGGCTACTACCCCTCCACCACCCACAGGGTCATCAACCCGACCGGGGGCAGTGCCGCCAAGTCCCGCATCTCCTTGCCGCTCTTCCTGCACCCCCGTCCGGACGTGGTGCTCTCGGAGCGTCACACCGCCCACAGCTATCTGATGGAGCGGTTGCGGGAGCTGGGGGTGATCTAATCCCGCCAGACCCGGGCAGACAACAAACCGGAGCATACCCGCTCCGGTTTTTATTTTGTGGCACGATTGGTGGGTTATCCGAATTTTATTGGTTAATGATGCTAAAAACTGAGTTTTATATCGGATATACGCCGAGTGATTGCGCGCCCGCGGGCGTACTCTGAGCGCCATTTCGGGCCTCGCTGGCAGGCCTTTCGCGTGGAGTTCTTATGAAGCAGTCCCAATGGTCATCCCGGCTCGGTTACATCCTGGCCGCCGCAGGTTCCGCGGTCGGTCTCGGCGCCATCTGGAAGTTCCCCTATGTCACCGCCGCCAACGGTGGCGGCGCCTTCCTGCTGGTCTTTCTGCTGTTCAGCTTCACCCTGGGGGTGGCGGTGCTGATGGGGGAGACGCTGATCGGCAGCCTGACCCGGCGCGGGGTGGTGGGCGCCTTTGGTGAGCTGATGGGCAGGCGCTGGCGCTGGGTCGGTGCCATGGGCTTGCTGTGCAGCCTGCTCATCTTCTGTTTCTACAGCGTGGTGGGCGGCTGGACCCTGGGGTACACGGGCATGGCCCTGGCGGGGGAGCTGCAACAGGGGGACGGCGCGGCACTGACCGCCCGTTTCAACGACTACGTCGGTGATCCGCTCTGGCCGGTGCTGACCCACCTGCTGTTTGCCGGCTTGACCTGGTGGTTCGTGCGGGGCGGCGTGCAACAAGGGGTGGAGCGCACCCTGCGCTGGATGATGCCGGCCCTCTTCATCATGATCCTGCTGCTGGTGGCCTTCGGCCTCACCCTGCCGGGCGCCATGGGCGGGGTGCGCCACTTCCTGATGCCCGATTTCAGCAAGCTCGGCATGTCGGGTGTGCTGGACGCCATGGGGCTGGCCTTTTTCTCCCTCTCCATCGGCCTTGGCATCCACACCACCTATGGCGCCTACCTGCCTTCCAGTGAAGGGGTCGGTCGCTCCAGCCTCTGGGTAGTGCTGCTGGCGAGCGTCATCGCCGTGCTGGCGGGTCTGATGATCTTCCCGGTACTGGCGGCGACCGGCATTGATCCGGCCTCGGGCCCGGGCCTCACCTTCATGACCATGCCGGCGGTGTTCCAGCAACTGCCCTTCGGCCAGGGGCTGGCGGTGGTGTTCTTCTCCCTGCTGGTGGTGGCGGCGCTCTCCTCCTCCATCTCCCTGCTGGAGCACTTGCAGTGCTTCCTGTGCGAGAGCCTGGGCTGGTCCCGCCGCGCGGCGTGCAACCTGGTCATTGCCCTGGTGATGGCGGGTGGCATCCCGGTGAGCCTGTCGTTCGGTCCCTGGGCCACCCTGACCCTGTTTGGCAAGAACATCTTCGAGTTGCTGGACTTCATCACCTCCAACCTGATGATGCCCCTGTTCGGGCTGGCCCTGACGCTGCTGCTGGGCTGGCGGCTCGGTCGTCAGGCGCTGCCCGAAGGGCTGGCTCCCCACTGGCGGGCCCTGCTGATGGGCTGCTGGCGCTGGCTGGCTCCCCTGCTCATTGGCGGCATTCTGGTGCGCGGCCTGGTGTAGGGAGGGTTGGTCATCTGTGCCACTCCCCGGCCGGGCTGGCCGGGGAGTGGGGTGGCAGGATTGACTCTTTATAAAAATCTGTAAATTAAAAATAAACAGAGTAACAGCCTGTAATTTCGATATTTTGTTTTGATTAAATCTGTTTTTGGTTCTGTTTTAGACTATTTCCTGTCAACTTCTCTTGCCATGGTTTAGGCTGTGGCTCCTTTTTACCGTGCAGGCGTCGCCCTCCCATGTCACCCCTTATCGCCCTCTGTGGCCGATTTAGCCCCTTCCTGGAGAGGTGACCTTGCAGGTGTCGTTTGTCTGACTGTTCATTGCAAAGGTCGCCCTCAGGCGGCCTTTTTTGTTGCGGCGCACACCGCGTCTAGCCATGGAGTATCGAACTGATGTTGTCTTGCCCGGAGGTTGTATGAGCCAGGTTCAGTGGTCTTCCCGTATTGGTCATGTGCTGGCGGCCGCCGGCTCGGCGATCGGCCTTGGCGCCATCTGGAAGTTTCCCTATGTGACAGCCACCAACGGGGGCGGTGCCTTCCTGCTGGTGTTCCTGCTCTTCAGCTTCACCCTGGGGGTCGCGGTGCTGGTGGGGGAGACCCTGCTCGGCAGCCGCAGCCAGCGCGGCGTGCTCGGCGCCTTCCACAAGCTGGTGGGGCCGAACTGGCGCTGGATGGGTTACATGGGGATCCTGTGTGGCTTCTTCATCTACAGCTTCTACAGCGTGGTGGGGGGCTGGACCGTCGGCTATGCGGCCCTGGCCGTGGGCGGCGAGCTCAACCTGAGTGAGGCGAGCACCCTCACCGCACTCTTTACTGGTTATGTGAGCGATCCTCTCTGGCCGGTCCTCACCCATCTCGTCTTCGCCGGGCTCACCTGGTGGTTCGTGCAGGGAGGGCTGCAACAGGGGGTGGAGCGGGCGCTGCGCTGGATGATGCCGGCCCTGTTCGTGATGATGCTGCTCCTGGTGGTGACCGGGCTCTCCATGCCGGGGGCCATGGCCGGGGTACGCCAGTTCCTGATGCCCGACTTCTCCCACCTGACGGGGCAGGGGGTGCTCGACGCCCTGGGGCTGGCGTTCTTCTCCCTCTCCATTGGCCTCGGGGTACACACCACCTATGGCGCCTACCTGCCGAGCAGTGACGGGGCGCTGCGCTCCGGGGTCTGGGTGGTCACCCTGGCGAGCTGCATCTCGGTGCTGGCGGGGCTGATGATCTTCCCGGTGCTGGCCTCCACCGGCATCGATCCTGCCGCCGGTCCCGGCCTCACCTTCATGACCATGCCGGCGGTGTTCAACCACCTGCCGTTCGGTCAGGGGCTGGCGGTGATCTTCTTCCTACTGCTGCTGGTGGCGGCGCTCTCCTCCTCCATCTCCATGCTGGAGCACCTGGTGCGCTTCACCACCGAGGAGTGGGGCTGGTCGCGCCGCAATGCCTGCCGGGTGCTGACCCTGCTCATCATGGCCTGCGGCATTCCGGTCAGTCTGTCGTTCGGGCCCTGGGCGGACTACACCCTGTTTGGCAAGACCCTGTTCGATCTGCTGGATTACCTCACCTCCAACCTGATGATGCCCCTGTTCGGTCTGGTGCTGACCCTGCTGCTTGGCTGGAAGCTGGGGGACAGTATTGTGCCTGCGGATCTCTCGCCGCTGATGCGTGGCGCGCTGCTCTGGTGCTGGCGTCTGGTCGCCCCCCTGCTGATCGCGGGGATCCTGGTGCGAGGCTTGTTGTAACGCACCTGCCAGGGCGGCATGCACCGCCCTGGATGGCTATAGGCCCTGGTGGGGACCGAGGGGCGGCAGTTTGGGGGCCAGGTGGGATCTCACCTGTTGCAGGGTCTCCCGATAGGCGTTCCCATGGTGTTCCAGGAAGGCGGCACTGTGGTTGAGACGCTGCTCCAGCCTGTCCACCAGGCGGGCCACCGCCGGGGCCGCCATGCCGGCGGGCCAGCACTGGGTCAGCAATACCAGCAGTTGCCAGGCATCCCCCGCCTGGGCCGGGAATCGCTCCTGCAGGGTCAGTGCGCTCTGCACGGCGAGCTGGAGCTGACCCGTGGTCATGGCCCGTTGCCGCTCCTCGCGCAGCTGGGTCAGCTGCTGCTCCCGCTGCGCCAGTTGCCGCGCCAGATCGTCGACCACCTGCAAAATGAGCCCCTGCAGCAGCGGGGTCTGTGCCACCGGCCCCTGATACTGGCCGAGCTGGGCCAGATAACGCTGGGCATGGTGGGGAAGCCCGCAGAACTGGCTGACGGCCACCCCGAGCAACTGGTTGAGGTGATTGTCCCGCGCCGCCTCCGGCGGGTGCTTGGCCAGCAGCATCAAGGCGTCATCGAATCGATAATCCAGACCTAGCATCAGGGCGCGCAGCAGCCCCTCCTCGTGGGCCCGCAGGGTCACGGCCTGCTGGCCGAGCTCCTCCAGGGCCTGCTGCAGCCCATGAACTCTGGCCTCTCCCGGTGGATGCCAGAGCACCGCCAGGGTCGCATCCAGCAGGCAGCGTTCGACGGAGTGGCGAAATGTCTGTTTGGGGAAGTAGCGCAGGATGAAATCGGTGGCCTGCGCCAGCACCTGACCTTCATCCCTTCGCAGCAGGGCCAGCAAAATGGCCACCTGGCGCCACTGCGGCTGCCAGGGGCAGCGTTGCAGCAAGCCTGACAAGGTTTCCCAGGCCGGATCCCACTGCGCCTCGTGCAGTTGGCAGGCGAGAACCAGCGCCTGATGGATGACGGGGGGCAGTCGCTCCCGGTTGCGGGCCAGATCCTTGTGGGCACTCTCCACCCGGTTCAGCCCGAGCAGGGCCTGGTTCAGCCCCTCGCGCGGCCACCAGGCATCGTGCTCCGTGGTGCAGATGGCGTAGTGCTGGGCGGCCTGCACCCGTTCCCCGGCTTGCAGCAGCATGTAGCCCTTTACCCTGTCCATCTGTGCTTCCAGCCCCTTGTGGCTGGCGTGCCGGTAAAGCAGATCCTCGCACTGGGCGCAGGCGCTGCGCCACTCCCTGAGCGCCATGGGGGTGGCCAGGGGGCGGGTCACCGTGGTCAGTGCCAGCAGCGCTTGCAGGCTGTGCGCCAGCTGCTCCGTGGTGAAGGGCACGGCCAGACGCAGGGCGAAATAGAGGTCGGAGGGGGGGAACTGGCCGGTGTCCTCATCTTGCTCCAGCAGCAGGAGCACGCAGCCGGGCGCGAGCAGGCCCAGGTGGTGTGCTTCATGCAGCAGCCTGACTCCCTCGTGGGCCTGGTGGTGATACTGGCGGCAAAGAATGGCATCGAAGGCGTGCTGTCGCAGCAGGGCGGGCAGGCTTGCTATCTCTTTGCAGTGGAACAGCTCGGTGGGGGGCAGCCCCAGATCACTCAGTCCCTGGGTGAGGGTCGAGCCCATCATGGCATCGTCTTCGATGAGGAGGATCTGCATCTTTGACGCTCCTTCGCCGGTCGGGGGTGGCGAGGTTGGATTCAAAGGTAGCCTCCACTCTCCCGCGAGAGCCAGAGGGGGTCAATACCCCACCTGGGTCAGGGATGGCTCAGCGCAGCCTCGGGCGGGGCAAAAAAAGCATCACTGAAGGCCGGGCCCCCTGGCCGAGAAGGGGCAGTCCCGCTGGGGGACACGCAGCTCCCCGGCGCCCGCCTCTCCCTGCCAGGCGAGCTCGAGCTGGCCTAGGTGCCCGAGGCGGCGCAGCTCGAACTCGTAGCGCAGGCAGGGGTTGTCGGTGGGCAGCCGTGTCATCCCGGCGGGCAGCCGGTAGTCGTAGTGCAGCAGGGGGCCATCTTGCAGTCGGCTCTGCACGGGCACCAGCCCCTCCGCCGTCGGTGCGGGGGCCTTGAGATAGCGGCGCAGCGCCACCGGTGCGTCGATGGCTTTTTGATAGTGAAGGCCGTTCATGGCTGCCAACTCCTCCTCCAGCCGCGTCAGCTCCCCCTCCAGTCCGCTCAAGGCGGCGCCAAGCTGTTGATGGGCCGGGGAGGCGCAGCCTCCCAGCAGCAGGGTCGCGATGAGCAGGGCGGGACGGACGGCAGACATGAAGGTTCCTCGGGTGCCAGGGTCAATGACTATAGCAGGGGATTGGTGGGCGGCGTGCCCCTCAGCAGCCCGGCGAGGCGCTCCAGCCCTTCGGCGACGCGGGCGTCGGTGGCGGGCTGGCTCAGGCTGAGGCGTACTCCCTGCGGGGCGGCAAACTGGCCGGCGGCGAAGTGTTCTCCGCTGGCGACCCCCACGTCAAGGGCGTTGGCGGCCTCCGCAAACTCCTGGCTGCGCCAGGGCTCGGGCAGTGGCAGCCAGGCGTGCATGGATCCCGCCTGCCAGCGCGCTCCCGGCAGCAGGTGGCGCAGGAGCTCACCCCGGCGCGCCAGGATTTTTCGCTGGTGTTCGATGAGCGGCATGATCTGGCGCTGGCTCACCAGCTTGCAGGCCAGCTCGATGAGCAGCGGACTCACCATCCAGCTCGACAGCCGCATCGCCTGGGCGAAGCCATTGCGAAGGGCGGGAGGGGACAACACGAAGCCGACCCGCAGGCCGCCGCAGGCGATCTTGGCGAGACTGCCGAGGTAGATGACCCGCTCCGGTGCCAGGTTGACCAGGGGAGGGAGCGCACTTTCGGGCAGCAGGCCGTTGACGTCATCCTCGACGATCAGCAGATCATGGCGACGGGCGATGGCGACGATGGCGTCGCGCCGCGCCAGGCTCATGGTGGCCGTGGTGGGGTTTTGCAGGGTGGGGGTGAGGTAGAGCAGCTTGGCCCGGCGGGTACGGCACGCGGCATCCAGCGCCTCTGGCAGCAGTCCCTCCTCATCCATCGCCAGTCCCACCACCTGATTCTTGAGCTGGCGTGCATTGCCCAGCATGCCGGGGTAGCTCAGTCCCTCGCAAAACAGGGTCTCTCCCACGCAGCCGGTGGCCAGCAGGGCCAGCATGATGCCGTGCTGGGCCCCATGGCTGAACAGCAGGCGATCTTCGCTCGCCGTGATGCCCTGCTCGGCGAGCCAGTCGACGAACAGCTGGCGTTGTGCGGGGCGTCCGGCCTCCTTGTCATAGCCGAGCAGGCCGTTGAGATCCCCCTGCGCCAGCTCGGTGAGCAGGGGCCTGATGATGGCGCCCCTGTCCAGCTGGACCGGGAGGTTCTGCCACAACTCGATGCGCTGGCTGTCTTCATTGCGGATCACCCATTCGTTGGCGGGATCCGCCGCTCCCCTGACCCAGGTGCCGTGCCCGACCCGGGCCGCCAGTAGGCCCCGTCGCTCCGCCTCGGTGTAGGCGCGGGTGACGGTGCCCACGGTGACCCCCAGCTTATCTGCCAGGGCCCTGTGGGTCGGCAGCCGGGTCTCGGGTGAGAGGATGCCGGTGGAGATGGCCTGCTCGATGGCCTTGACCAGTTTGAGGTAGAGGGGCCCCTCGAAAGGGGTGAGGTCGGGCGTCCAGATTGTCATGGTGACAATAAATCCATTGATCCAAGATTGTCCGCAATATAGCGTGATTATCAGTCTTTACACAACCAGCAAGCACACATTGTATCGGTACAATGTGGCGAGAAAGGAGTCTCCCCATGACCATCGAATGGTATGCCACCCTGTTTGGCTTCGCCCTGCTCACCTGCGGCACGCCAGGGCCGAACAACCTGATGTTGACGGCGTCCGGTGCCAACTTCGGCGTGCGTCGCACCCTGCCCCATCTCATCGGGGTGGCGGTGGGCCAGCCTGTGCTGCAACTGGTGCTGGCGCTCGGCTTCTATCCGCTGTTCGAGCGCTGGCCCCTGCTCAAGCTGAGCCTGCAGGTGCTGGGCAGCCTTTACCTGCTGTGGCTGGCGTGGCGCATCGCGGTGGCAGGCGCCCCCGGAGATCCCGCCAGCCGTGCCCGCCCCTTGACCCTGCTTGAAGGGCTGGGCTTCCAGTTCCTCAATCCCAAGGCGTGGATGATGGGGATCTCGGCCATCAGTCTGTTCAGCCTGCCGGGGAGCGACTACTGGCCGAGCATGTGGGGCATCATGAGTGTCTTCCCCATGGCGGGGTTCCCGGTCTGCTTCGCCTGGGTGATGTTTGGCCATCAGCTCAGCCGCTGGATCAACTCGGACAAGGGGTGGCGTCGTCTCAACGGCAGCCTGGGTGCCTTGACCGCCCTGTGCGTGGTGATGCTCTGGTATTAACAGCGTCTTGATTATTCATGCAAAGAAAATGCATTGCTGACCTTGTCGTCAGGGCGTCGGCTCTGCATATTAGGAGGCTTGCCGTATCTGAACGAGGTTGAGATGGATCTGAACTGGTTGCTCCCCCTGGCGGGCTTTGCCCTTATCACCTGTGGCACGCCGGGCCCCAACAACATGCTGCTCACCAGTGCCGGGGCCGCCCAGGGGTTTCGCCGCTCCGTGCCTCTGCTGGTGGGGGTGGTGGGGGGCATCAACCTGATGATCCTGGCCACGGCCCTGGGGCTCGGGGTGGTGTTCGAGCGTCTGCCCCTGCTGCACGACGGCCTCAAGCTGGTGGGGTCGGCCTACCTGCTCTGGCTGGCCTGGAAGGTGGCCAACGCCAGTGGCCCGGCGGAGGGGAACCGGCCGCTCATCCCGGCCCATCAGGGGGCCATGCTACAACTGCTCAATCCCAAAGCCTGGATGATGGCGCTCTCCGCCATCAGCGGCTTCACCCTGGCGGGGGAGGCTTACTGGCCGTCCGCAGGCTGGGTGCTCGGCATTTTCTTCGTGACCGGCCTCTATACCGGTGCCTTCTGGGTGCTGTTCGGTGCCCAGGTGCGCCGCCTCATCCGCACCGCCACCGGCTGGCGTCGTTTCAATCTGGGCATGGGGCTCGCCACGGCGGCCTGCGTGCTGATGATCTGGGTTTAGGCCTCGGCCTGAGCCTTTACCGGCTGTCTTGTTGGCCCTTCGGGGCCTTTTTTATTGCCGGGGCGGTGCGACCAAACGCGCCCCCTGAGGGATTGCAGCATTGGTTTGCACCATCGGGTTACATAAGGAGATCCCATGAAATGTATCGGTCTGCTGGGTGGCATGAGCTGGGAGTCCACCGTCAGCTATTACCAGGCCCTCAACCGGGGCGTGCGTGAGCGGCTCGGCGGCCTGCACTCGGCGCGGGTACTGCTGAGCAGCGTCGACTTCGCCGAGATTGAGCGGCTGCAGCACGCCGGCGACTGGCCCGCCACCGCCCGCCTGCTGGCGGCCGAGGCCAGGGCCGTCCAGGCCGGTGGCGCCGATTTCCTGCTGATCGGCACCAACACCATGCACAAGGTGGCGCCGGAGATCGAGGCCGCCATCGACATTCCCCTGCTCCATATCGCCGATGCCACGGCCCATCGCCTCCAGGCCGACGGGGTGACCCGGGTGGGTTTGCTCGGCACCCGCTTCACCATGGAGCAGGATTTCTACAAGGGGCGGCTCCAGGAGCGCTTCGGGCTGGAGGTGCTGGTGCCTGATGACGCTGCACGGGAGCGGGTGCACCGCATCATCTATGACGAGCTCTGCCTCGGCGACATTCGCGAGTCGTCTCAGGCCGAGTATCTGGCCATCATCGCCGATCTGGCACAGGCCGGTGCCCAGGCGGTGATCCTGGGTTGCACCGAAATCGCCCTGCTGGTGGGGGCGTGCCAGGCCGCCGTGCCTCTCTATGACACCACCGCCATCCACGCCGAAGCAGCGGTCACGCTGGCCCTTGCCTGATGTGGTGCGGGCGGGGTGAGGGGGCGCCCCTCTCGGCGCCCGCCTGTTTTTTCCTCCTTTCATAACTGTGAGTCAGCCTTCATTTCAGCAGGGCTGAAGC
Source organism: Aeromonas sp. QDB17 (assembly GCF_027705305.1). NCBI lineage: Bacteria > Pseudomonadati > Pseudomonadota > Gammaproteobacteria > Aeromonadales > Aeromonadaceae > Aeromonas > Aeromonas sp. QDB17. The sequence continues at coordinate 48,879 of NZ_JAPDBP010000017.1, read as the reverse complement.
CGTTTTTATTGTCAATCGGCTCACATTTCCTCTTTTTGTCTCTTGAGTACTGGGCGTCAGACGCCTAGTTTTCGATCACTGAAACGATTCAGCTTTCACAAAAACAAGAGACACGAGGATAAATCCATGTTGAAGAAACTCTCCATTGCCGTGCTGCTCGCCCTGGGCGCCACCGCGGGTCACGCCGCCGAATTTCTGCTGACCGACTCCCAGCAAGGGCTGGATGTGGGCGACTGGAAGATCACCAGCGAGAAGCTCGGCATCAAGAGCCCGGTTCCCTTCACCATCGAGAAGAAACGCCTGCACGGCGGCCGCCAGGAAGGGGTGGATCTGCTCATCGTCGACAACGGCGTCATGAAGATCACCCTGGTGCCGACCCGCGGCATGGGGATCAAGGAGGTCAAGGCGGCGGATCTGCGCCTCGGCTGGGATTCACCGGTCAAGGAGGTGGTCAATCCCGCCTTCATCGATCTCGAGAGCCGTGGCGGCCTCGGCTGGCTCGACGGCTTCAACGAGATGCTGGTGCGCTGCGGCTACGAATGGACGGGTCATCCCGGAGTGGATGACGACGGCCGCCTCAAGAGCCTGCATGGCCGGGTGCAGAACATTCCCGCCTCCGTGGTCAGTGTGACCGTGGACGAAGAGCCGCCCTATGCCATCCACGTGCTGGGCCGGGTGGACGAGCGCACCTTCAAGATGAGCGAACTGGTCACCTGGACCCAGCTGAGCGTGGTGCCCGGTCAGGCGGAGTTTGCCCTGCAGGACAAGCTGACCAACCACGCGGACTACGAGAACGAGTACCAGATCATCTATCACGGCAACTTCGGGGCCCCCATTCTGGAGGAGGGAGCCAGGGTGAGCACGCCAGTGAAGCAGATCTCCCCGTTCAATGACTACGCCAAGGCCGGACTCAAGGGCTGGCAAACCTATCTGGGGCCCACCAAGGGCTTCGACGAGATGGTGTTCAACCTGGTGCCCTACAGCGACGCCGACGGCAATACCCTGGCAGTGCTGAACAACCGGGCCGGCAACGCCGGAGTGGCGGTAGGCTACAACACCCGACAGCTGCCGGTGCTGACCCTGTGGAAGAACACCGACACCCGGGCCCAGGGCTATGTGACCGGCATCGAACCCGGTACCAGCTATGCCTACAGCACCAAGTACCAGCGCCCGCTCGGGCTGGTCCCCAAGATCCAGCCGGGGGAGACCAAGACCTTCGATCTGACCTATCGCCTGCTGCAAAATGCCGACGAGGTGAAGCAGGCCCTGGCCCAGGTGGAGAAGATCCAGGGCGGTCGGGCCACCGAGCTGCGCGAGCAACCCCTGGTCAAGCTGCCATAAGGGAGAGACGCCCAGCAAAAAGCCGCTCCATGAGCGGCTTTTTCATATCAGGCCCGTCGATCAGACGTGGCTGTACATGGCTTCTATCTCGCGCTGGTACTTGGCCTCGATGATCTTGCGGCGCAGCTTCATGGTGGGGGTGATCTCCCCGAGCTCCATGGAGAAGGCGCTCGGCAGCAGGGTGAACTTCTTCACCTGCTCGAACTTGGCCAGCTCTTTTTGCAGATCGGCGATGCGGGCCTCGAAGAACTCCATCACCCGGGAGTGGCGCAGCAGCTCGGTCTTGCACTGGTACTGCAGGTTGATGGAGCGGGCGTACTCCTCCAGGGACTCGAAGCAGGGCACGATGAGCGCCGACACGAAGTGGCGGGCATCGGCGACGATGGCAATCTGCTCGATGAAGCGATCCTTGCCGAGGGTCCCCTCGACCAGTTGCGGCGCCACGTACTTGCCGTTGGAGGTCTTCATCAGCTCCTTGAGGCGCTCGGTGAAGTAGATGTTGCCCTCGTCATCCAGCTCGCCTGCATCGCCGGTGCGCAGGAAGCCATCCTCGGTCATCACCTCGGCGGTGGCCTCCGGCTTGTTGTAGTAGCCACGCATCACGGTGGGGGCGCGCACCAGCAGTTCATTGTTCTCGCCGAGTGTCACCTCGATGCCGTTTAGCGCCGTGCCGATGGAGCCCAGCCTGAACTGGGTGTCTTCATAGCAGCAGACGGTGGCGGTGGTCTCGGTCATGCCGTAGCCGTACTTGAGGTTGAGCCCCATGGCCTGGAAGAAGAGATTCACCTCGTCCGCAAGACGGGCGCCCGCCACAGGCAGGAAGCGGGTGCGGCCGCCGAAACGGGCGCGCAGCTTGCGAAACACCAGGCGCTCGGCAAGCCAGAGCTGGCCATAGAGCAGGGGAGAGGCAGACTTGCCCGCCTGACGGGTGGCGACCATCTGCTTGCCCACCCGGGTGGCCCAGCCGAACAGGGTGCGGCGCAGGCGCGGCGCCTGGGCGACCTTGGCCTGGATCATGGCGTAGGCCTTCTCGTAGAGGCGAGGCACGGCGCACATCACGGTGGGCTTCACCTCGCCGATGACATCCATCACCTTCTGCGGGTCGCGAATGTAGACGTTCTCGGCGCCGCAATAGAGCACGTAGTAGCTCCAGGCACGCTCGAACACATGGCTCAACGGCAGCATGCAGAGGGAGACATCCTGCTCGCTGAGGTCGAGGCGAGCGTCATGCATCTCGAAGCAGGCGGCCATGTTGGCGAAATCGAGCATGACCCCCTTGGGTTCGCCCGTGGTGCCCGAGGTGTAGATGAGGGTCAGCAGGTCGTCCATGCGGTAGTGGCGCTCGCGCTCGCGCAGCACCTGCTCGCTGGGTTGGTGGTTGCCGGAGACGAGGAAGGCCTGGAAGTGGCTGGCCGAGGCGCAGCCGCGCAGATCGACGGTGCCGTCCAGGGCGACGATGTGGCTTATCTCGCCGCTGTCGATGAGGTGCAGCGCCTGATCGAACTGGGGCTGCTCCCCCACGAACAGCATCCTGATGCCGGCATCCCTGACGATGTAGCGCAGCTGATCGAGGGTGCTGGTGGGGTAGATGGGCACGCTGACGCCACGGGCGGCCAGGATGCCGAGGTCGGCCTGGGTCCACTCGGGCATGTTGCGGGCATAGATGCCGACCATCTCGCCGGACTGGTGGCCCGCCCGGATCAGTCCCTGGGCGCAATAATCCATGGCCTGACCCAGGGTTCGCCAGCCGATGGCGCGCCACTGGCCATCCTGCTGGACGCGCAGGGCGGCCTTGTTGCCAAGGCGGGCAATACGCTCACGCATCACTCTAACCAGATGAAACTGCGACATCTCACGCATCCTCAAGTAACAGTTGTGCGCCCGCAGGGGCACCAAAATCGGGGCTGGAGTTTAAACTCTAACATTACAGCTTACAAGTGTGCGCCATTTGTCCTGGATCACAAAGTCGTCAACCAGATGAGAGTGAGGCATGATAGGGGGCAGGGATCGGATTCATTCAGGGAGTTGCACCATGAATATCGGGATCAAGAGCCTGTTCACCGGCGTGTTGCTGCTGTTGGCGGGGGCAGGCGCCCTCTGGTATCTGCTGGGGGGCGCGGGGGAGCAGGAGAATCCCTGGCTGAGCGGCGCCGAGGGCTATGAGCAGGCGCAGCGGCTGGCGCTGAGGGAAGGATACCCCTTGCTCTACGTGATCGAGCGCGCCAAGTGTCGACGCTGCAAGGCGCTGAATACCAGGCTGTGGCGTGCCCCCGAGATGCAATCCGCCCTGGCGGGGCTGGTGAAGGTGCGACTCAACCCGGATGCGGGGGATGGCAGCGAGCACATTCTGCGCCGCTTCCCCCAGGTTGCGACGGCCCCTGGCATCTATGTCCAGCGACCGGGTGAGCCGCTTCGCCCCATCAAGATCGCGGTGGATATCGAACAGATCTGGATGCCCGGCGTCACCTATGGTCGCGGCTTCTTCATGCCCCTCTCGGGAGCCGCCTTCGAGGCCGTGCTGAGGGTGACCCTGAGCCTGGAAGACCCCTCCATCGACAATGCGCCCCTGCCTTGAGGGGGGAAGCGAAGCGGGGGAGTCAGGGAGGTCAGAGGGGGGCGCCCGCTGACGGCGGTCTGCTGCGGGTTGTCAGCCGAAGTCGAACAGACGGGACATCAGCACGGCATCCTCCCTCTCCTGCCCGGTGCCATAGTAGTCGGCGCGGCGGCAATACTCGGCAAACCCCTCGCTCTCGTAGAGGTTGATGGCGGTGCGGTTGCCAGCCCTGACCTCCAGGAACCAGGCCTCGGCCTTGCCGGCCTTGCTGCGGGCCAGGTACTCCCTGAGCAGCGCTCGCCCCAGCCCCTTGCCCTGAAAGTCGGGGTGTACGCAGATGTTCATCAGGGAGCTGTCTCCCGCCACCAGATCCGAGATGTAGAAACCGGCCGGTCGTCCGTCCACCAGCATCAGGCCGTTGAGATAGCGCGGCCCGAAGCAGGAGAGCAGGTTGGCCTGGCTCCAGGGCTCCTGGTGGGCGGCCTGCTCGATGGGGTAGATGGCTTCGAAGTCCGATTCGAGCAGGGGGCGAAAGTGGGGCAAGAGGTCAGACATGGTCACTCCGGACGGGATTCAGGCTTGCGATGGACACCATGGCCGTGCCATGGTCGTGAGCATCAAGGGGTGTGGCGCTGCCGGCACTGCTGCCAGAGGGCGCGCTTGTGCGCCCCATCGGGCTTGAGCGGGCAGACCAGTGCATCGGGCCAGCGAGGGTCCGGCGCCGTCAGCCAGAGCAGGGGCGAAGTGGCCCCTGCTGGCAGGGAAGGCATCTCGGACAGCAGGGAGACCTCGTCCGTGCCAAGGCCGAGCCAGCGGCAGATGTCCCCGAGCAGGGAGGGCGCGGGCAGCGTCTCTGCCAGCAGCCAGAGCTTGCCGGTCGGCAGAGGGGCGGTCTCCTGCGGGGCCAGCACCTCGTCGGCGGGCGTGTTTGCCGGCTGCGCGGCGCCGTCGGGGCTGGTGCCTCCCGCCAGGAGTCGGCCTCTTTGTTGCCAGAGGGGGATGCCCATGCGGGCCAGGATGCGCTGGCGCAGCGGGTCCAGCAGGGGATCTTGCATGGCGAAGGCTCACTCTTGATCTGCGTTGGGGTAAATAATGATGCGCAGAGTACACTCTCGCGGGATTTGCTGCACCCCGGACGTGCGCTTTTCGCCCTGTGGCGATGGCAAACGAGCGCCTCCCCGGGGGCAGAGATGACAGACAATGAGAGTGGGGCGGGGCCAAAGGCCGGACCCCGTCACCACGGATGACCTATCAGCTTCGGAACTGTGCCTATGCCGCCTTTAGCCCAGAATACTGTTCGTGCCACCCCCATTCATGAGCGCCTGCCACGGCTCCTTTCCGCCCTTGGCGAGGGACTGTATGAGCGCCAGGATGCCCTGCGGCTCGGCCTGCTGGCGGCCCTGAGTGGCGAGAGCGTCTTTCTGCTGGGCCCCCCGGGCATCGCCAAGAGCCTGATCGCGCGGCGCCTCAAGCTGGCGTTTCAGGATGCCCGCCATTTCGAATACCTGATGACCCGTTTCAGTACGCCGGAGGAGGTGTTCGGCCCCCTCTCTATCCAGGCGCTCAAGGAGGATGGCAAGTACCTGCGGTTGACCAGCGGCTACCTGCCGGAGGCCGAGGTGGTCTTCCTCGACGAGATCTGGAAGGCGGGCCCCGCCATCCTCAACACCCTGCTCACCGCCATCAACGAGCGGCAGTTTCGCAACGGCGACAGCCAGCACCCCATTCCCATGCGGCTGCTGGTCACCGCCTCGAACGAGCTGCCTGCCCCGGACAGCGGGCTGGAGGCGCTCTACGACCGCATGCTGGTGCGGGTCTGGATGGACAGGGTGCAGGAGAAATCCAACTTCCAGGCCATGCTGGCGAGCGATGGCCAATCCCATCAGAACCTGACCCCCTCGGTGCAGATTCGTGGGGAGGAGTACGACGCCTGGCAGGATGCCATCGAGCAGGTGCGCCTGCCGGACGCCTGTTTCGAACTCATCTACCAGCTGCGCCAGCAGCTCGACAGCCAGCTCGGGCACGGCTGCTATGTCTCGGATCGGCGCTGGAAGAAGGCGGTGCGGCTCATCAAGGCGAGCGCCTTCTTCAATGGCCGCGACGAGGTGGCGCCCCTGGATCTGCTGCTGTTCAAGGATTGCCTCTGGCACGACGAGGCTTCCCGCACCGCGCTGCTGGAGATGATCGGCGAGTTTTCCCGCCTCTACGGCTACCAGCAACTGGCGCTGACCCGGGAGCTGCTCTCCCTGCGCGAGCAGTTCAAGCAGTTGCAGGGGGCGGTCGCCCTGCGCATCGGCTGCAAGGCGGTCAAGCGCAAGCAGTGGTTCGGCCGCCGCGCCCGCGGCACCGAACTGCCGCTGGCCAACGCCAGGCCGTTCGGCAAGCTGGTGCATTTCCAGCTGCTCACTCCGGCGCCCCTGGATGGCAGCGATCCCGAGCGCCTCACCGGCACCCTCACCTTCGATCGCACCCTGCTCTCTCACTGGCACCCCACCGGGGAGGCGCTGGTGGGCTGGCCTCTCGGCAACCCCAAGGAGGGGCACTACGAGCTGGTGCTGGACGAGCAGTTGCGGCTGCACGTGCTGGATATCCAGCGCCAGCCCGTGCCCCTGATGCTGGTGGAGCGCACCCCCATCCCCGAGGTGGTGATGGCCCCCTGGCTGTCGGCCCTGGACGACCTGACGGGCCAGGTGAACCGGGTGCTGCAAAACCTCAAGGGCCAGCGCAACCTGTTCGACCGTCACCAGCCCCATCTGTTCGTGGGGGACCACTGGCTGCGTCAGGTGGAGGACAGCTTCTTCGTGCTGAACCGGGACCTGGAGCGGCTGGGGGCCGAGCTGCAGCAGTGGCGGGATCGTCTGCCTCTTCTCGATGCACAGGGGTGACGTCGCGCCTGACGTGGGATTGGTGAAATAAACAGGATGAAAAACATGTTTAGTCAGCATGATATTCCATCACATCTCAACATCCGGGGTGGTCCATGCTAGAGATCGGCATGATGGACCTGGGGCTGCTCATGGGGGAGGGGGAACTGGCGGGGGAGATGGCGCTGCTGCTTGCCTCCACCCCCAAGATCTCCGAGTTCCTCAAGCGCTCGCCCCTGCAGGGGAAGCTGCTCAGAAAGCGAATCCAGACCTGGAGCGAACAGCTTGGGGAGGAGATGCGCCACAAGCCGGTGCCGGTGGCCCTCGAGCGGGAATACCTGCTCTATCAGGCCCACCGGCAACTGCCTCTGCCGGAGCTGGTGGGGCGACTGCCCGCCCTGCTGGAAGCCCTTGAGCAGCACAGCCCTTTTGCGGGGGATGCCCGCAGCCTGGTGCGCCAGATAGTGGCCCAGCCCACCGAGGGGCTGCGCCAGCTCTTCATCGAGAAGTGGCGCGCCAGCCTGGTGGGCAGCCTGTTGCAGTTGCAGCAGCAGATAGCGGAGGCGGAGCGGGAGAAGCAGCGCCAGGAGATAGAGGATCAACTGCTGGCCAACCGGACCCTGGCCGATGCCCTGGATCCGCACCAGATCTCCGCCGGGGGGCTCTGGGATCTGGCCCAGGGGAGCTGGCACAAGCGCAGCCTGGCGCTGGTGAAGCAGTACGCCCGCATGTTGCAGCAGGAGCCTCTGCTCGCGGAGATCGCCGCCCTGCTTGGGCGCAGCGAGCGGGAGCGTCGCAGCGAGGACAGGACGCTGCCGCCGGTACCTGTGCACGAGCTGGAAGAGGTGCAAAGTGACGATGTGCCCGACGATCTGGTGGGGGTGCACCCGGCCAGCGATCTGATGCGCCTCCTGCCGAGCGAGGCGGTGATGCTGGCGCTGCCGGAGCTGGAGCTGGAGTTCTATCGCCGTTATCTGGAGCGGCGCCTGCTGAGCTATCAGTCACGGGGCACCCTGCCGCGCCAGCGTCTGATGCTGCGCTCCCCCGAGCAGGGAGGGCAGGAGGTGCAGCCGCGGGGCCCCTTCATCGTCTGCGTCGATACGTCAGGTTCCATGGGGGGCTATCCGGAGGAGTGTGCCAAGGCGCTTTTTCTCGCCCTGCTCAAAGGGGCGATGGAGGAGAAGCGGGGCTGCTATCTGATGCTCTTCTCCACCGAGGTGGCGACCCTGGAGATCACCGCCGACACCGGGCTTGAGAAGGCGGAGCGCTTTCTCTCCATGAGTTTTCACGGGGGGACCGATCTGGTGCCCTGCCTGGAGCAGGCCCTGACCCAGCTCGAACAACCCGCCTTTGCCAAGGCCGACGTGCTGGTGATCTCCGATTTCATCGCCCAGAACCTGCCCCACCCCCTGCTCGAGCGGATGAACCGGCGACGGGCGCAGCAGACACGCTTCCATGCAGTCGCCATGTCCCGCCACGCCAAGGCGGCCATTTTGCGGGTGTTCGACAACAGCTGGCTGCTCGATTGCGGCCTGCGTGGACGCCTGCTGCGGCGCTGGCAGCGCCATTGAGGGTGCTCAGGCTCAGAGAGTGGGCCTGTGGTATAGGCCCCGTTCGTTGACCTGCTCCTGATCCAGCAGCGGCTGACCGCTTGGCTGGGCAATATAAAAACCCCGCTTGCCGCTGCGCTTGACCCTGTACATGGCCTGATCCGCCCGGGCCAGCGCCGCGCCGAAATCGTCCTGGGGCCGGATGGCCGCAATCCCCATGCTCAGCCCCACCGAGGCGTCCCCGTTGGGCAGCTCGAAGGGGGTGGCGATGGCATCGATGCACTGGCGGGCGAGGTGGCTGGTGCGGGGATCGTCGCACGCCCAAGGCAGCAGCAGCACGAACTCGTCCCCGCCGATGCGCCCCAGCCGTACCTCCTCGCCGCAGCAGTGGCGAAGGCGCTGGGCGAGGGAGACCAGCAGCTCGTCACCTGCCCGGTGGCCCAGGTTGTCGTTCACCAGCTTGAAGTCATCGAGATCGATGAAACAGATGGCCTGGTACTCCCCGGGAAAGTGGCGGTGCAGCGCGGTGCGGTTGAACAGGCCGGTGAGGGGATCCCGGTGGGCAAGCTGGGCGAGCTGCTGCTCGTACTCCTTCTCGTGGGTGATGTCGATGTGGGTGCCCATCACCCGGACGGGGTTGCCCTGATCATCCCGCTCCACCACCCGGCCCCGGTCCAGCACCCAGGTGGTCTTGCCATCCTTGCCGATCATCCGGTGCATCGCCTGATAAAACGGGCTCTTGCCCTCCAGATGGTCGAAGAAGGCCTGCAGCACCTGCTCCCTGTCCTCCGGGTGCAGGTGGGCGCGCCAGACGTCGAAGTGGGCCGACAGCTCCTTGGGCTGGTAACCGAGCATGGAGCCCCAGCGCCGGTTGAAGATGATGAGTTTGCCGGTGGGCACATGGTTCTGCCAGATGCACAGGCCGGTGCCGTCCATGGCGGCGTCCAGCTTCTCCCGCGCGTCATCCGCGATGCGTTTGAGACGCTCGTTCTCCAGCAACAACCTGTCGTAAGCCTCCCTCAGCTCCTCGTAGGTCATTCCTCATCCCTTCCCCTGTTCGAAAGCATATATAGTCGATGCACTCTCTCCTTCTGTAAAGAAGGGGATAGGGGAGGCTCTCGTCCGATATGAGGCGTTTTCCCACCCTCTGACGGCTGTGCACCCAGAGTCTGTGGGGATATGATGACAGCGGTGAGCGCGGCGTCCGGCCAGTGAAGAGGAGAAAATGTCCGCATGAAGATCCTGATGGGAGGTGGTCTGTTGCTGGGGGTTGCCCTGGCCCAGGCGACGCCACTGGCTGGGTACGAGTTGCAACTGGCGTTGCAGCAGCTGGAAGAGTCGACGATGCCGGTGCAGGTGTTTCGCGAGCGCGTCGACGCCCTGACTGCCGGACAGGCACACTATCCGCCCGAGGTGCAGGGGCGTCTTGCCCGGCTGCAGTGCTGGGCCCTGCCGGGTGAACGGGACGAGGAGTTTCGCCGCGCGGTGGCGTTTGCCGAGCAGGGGCTGGTACAGGCCCGTGCCCGCAAGGACAGGGTCACCGAAGTGGGGTTGCTCGCCTGCCGCGGGTATCACCGGCAACTGCTCGGCAACATGGCCGGGGCCCGGCAGGATTACGACGCCGCCCTGACCCTGGCCCGTCGGCTCGGGGATGAGCGTCAGCGTGCCGACATCCTGAGCCTGCGGGGGGAGATGTACTCCTACCAGGGGGAGCTGGCGGAAGGGCTGATGGATCTCATCGATGCCCACCAGCGCTACGAGGCGCTCGGGCTGGAGGCCAAGGGGCGCGAGGTGCTCGCCAATATTGCCAATGCCTATCGCAGGATGGGGCTCTATGAGCGGGCCGAGAGCTACTTCAACGAGCTGGAGCACGACTACCGGCAGCTCGGGGTCGAGGAGTACCTGGTGGACATTCACAGCCAGCAGGGGCTCCTCTACATCGACACCGAAGAGTACGACAAGGCGCAGCCCCTGATGGCCGAAGCGGAGCGTTACTATCTGGGATCAAACCAGGAAGGGGTCCTGGCCTGGAGCCGGATCGAGCTGGCCACCATCCTGCAGAAACAGGGCAAGCCGGACCAGGCCATGACCAAGCTCGATCAGGCGGCAGCCTCCCTTCATCAGGGGGAGGGGGCGGACAGCGTCACCCTGGGCCACTGGCACCTCGTCATGGCCGACGTCCTCGAGGCCCTGAACCGACCCGGCGAGGCGCTGCGGCACCTGGACGAGGCCGAGCCCATCTTTACCCGGGAGCAGAACCTGCGCTTCCTCGCCCGGGTGCATGAGACCCGCGCCCGGGTGCTGGAGCGTCAGGGGCATATCCAGTCGGCCCTCACCAGCCTCAAGACCTATGTCGAGACCCGCCAGGCCCTCGAGCTGAGATTGCGGGAACAGCGCTCCTTGCAGATGCGTTTCGAGTTCGATCTCGCCCGCAAGGAGCTGGAAAACCAGACCCTCAGGTCCCAGCAGCAGTTGCAGGCGGAGAAACTCAAGCAGTTGCAGGAGCGGCGCTACTGGCAATACCTGGTGGTGGCCCTGCTGCTGGTGGTGATGGGTACCCTGGTGGTGCACCAGCGCGGGCGCACCCGCAAGATGCAGCGCCTCGCCATGACGGACGAACTGACCGGCATCCACAACCGGCGCCAGATCCAGGCCAAGGGGCGCAAATGGTTCACCCAGGCGCGGGAGGAGGGCAACCCCCTGTGCGTGCTGCTGCTGGATGTGGATCACTTCAAGAAGGTGAACGACCAGCTGGGCCACCACGTGGGTGACAGGGTGCTCACCGCCGTGGCCCAGTGCATCGAGGAGCAGCTGCGCAGCCTCGACAGAGTGGGGCGCAACGGCGGTGAGGAGTTTCTGGTGCTGCTGCCGGATACCCTCCTGAACGAGGCCGTCGAGGTGGCCGAGCGGATCCGCCAAGCCGTCGCCCGTCTCGAGATTGAGGGGGTGCCTGCGGATCACCCCATCCGCATCAGCATCGGCTGTGCCCAGTACAAACCCGAGGATGACAACCTGGGCGAGCTGGTACGCCGGGCCGACGAGGCCATGTACGAGGCCAAGTTGGCGGGGCGCAACCGGGTGATGACGGCCCGGTGAGGCCGACCCCGGGCCCCCGTGATAGCGGGCTGGGTATTTTTCACTCGCGCGGGTATAATGCCGCGCAATTTTGCTTTGATCCGGGGCCAGACCCATGTAATGCAACGCGCTTCTCCTGTCTCCACCGGCGGTCACTGACCCGCCCGCGTGGTGTCGTTGTCTGCATGGGCGCCCTGATTCCAAGGTGCTGTCCCGCATTTTTCCCACGGTGGCTCCAGGCCGCCGCTCAATAGAAGAACGTCGAATTATGTCAGCTGAATTTCTGAGTGAAGTCTCCAAGAGACGCACTTTTGCGATCATCTCGCACCCGGATGCGGGTAAAACCACCATCACCGAAAAGGTCCTGCTGTTCGGACAGGCCATTCAGCGCGCCGGTACCGTCAAGGGCCGTGGCTCGGGCCAGCACGCCAAATCCGACTGGATGGAGATGGAGAAGCAGCGCGGTATCTCCATCACCACTTCCGTGATGCAGTTCCCCTACGCCGACTGCCTGGTCAACCTGCTCGACACCCCGGGTCACGAGGACTTCTCCGAAGATACCTACCGTACCCTCACGGCGGTCGACTGCTGCCTGATGGTCATCGACGCCGCCAAGGGTGTGGAAGACCGGACCCGCAAGCTGATGGAAGTGACCCGGCTGCGCGACACCCCCATCCTCACCTTCATGAACAAGCTGGACCGCGAAGTGCGCGACCCGATGGAGGTGATGGACGAGGTGGAGCGCGAGCTCAACATCATGTGCGCCCCCATCACCTGGCCTATCGGCTGTGGCAAATCCTTCAAGGGTGTCTATCACCTCTACAAGGACGAGACCTATCTCTATCAGAGCGGTCAGGGCCACACCATCCAGGAGAAGCGGGTGGTCAAGGGGTTGAACAACCCCGAGCTGGATGCCGCCATCGGCGACGATCTGGCTGCCCAGCTGCGTGGCGAGCTGGAGCTGGTGCAGGGCGCCTCTCCCGAGTTCGATCACGACGCCTTCATCGCCGGCGAGATGACCCCGGTCTTCTTCGGTACTGCACTGGGCAACTTCGGTGTCGACCACATGCTGGACGGCCTGACCGACTGGGCGCCAGCCCCCATGCCGCGCAAGGCCGAGAGCCGCGAAGTGGTGGCCACCGAGGAGAAGTTCTCCGGTTTCGTGTTCAAGATCCAGGCGAACATGGACCCGAAACACCGCGACCGTATCGCCTTTATGCGTATCGTGTCAGGTACTTACAGCAAGGGCATGAAGATGCGCCACGTGCGCATCGGCAAGGACGTGAACATCTCCGACGCCGTCACCTTCATGGCCGGTGACCGCGAACAGGCGGTCGAGGCCTGTGCCGGCGACATCATCGGTCTGCACAACCACGGCACCATCCAGATCGGCGACACCTTCACCCAGGGTGAAGATCTCAAGTTCACCGGTATCCCGAACTTCGCGCCGGAACTGTTCCGCCGCATCCGCCTGCGTGACCCCCTCAAGCAGAAGCAACTGCTCAAGGGGCTGGTGCAGCTCTCCGAAGAGGGGGCGGTGCAGGTGTTCCGTCCGCTCATCAGCAACGATCTCATCGTCGGTGCGGTCGGTGTGCTGCAGTTCGACGTGGTGGTCTCGCGCCTCAAGAGCGAATACAACGTCGAGGCCATCTACGAGGCGGTCAACGTCGCCACCGCCCGCTGGGTGGAAGGGACTGACGTCAAGAAGTTCGAAGAGTTCAAGCGCAAGAACGAGGTCAACCTGGCCCTCGATGGGGGTGACAACCTCACCTACATCGCGCCGACCATGGTCAACCTGCGCCTGGCCCAGGAGCGTCACCCGGACGTTCACTTCCGCCAGACCCGCGAACACTGATCACCCCGCCCGCACCCAGCGGGTGGCTGATGACCAGAGAGACCCCGCTTCGGCGGGGTTTTTTGTTATGGGGCGTGTCATTGGAAGGGGCGGCGATCCCCATCCGGGGCTTGATGAGTGAATAAAAATCAAGGATAAGTGATTTAAATATCACCCGTGGAGAGAGACATGTCCGTCACCCAACCCGTAGAGGCGCAGTTTGCCGCCTACAATGCCCACGATCTCGACGCCTTCGTGGCCTGCTTTGCCCCGGATTTCAAAGGCTATCGCATGCCGACCGAGACGCCGAGCACAGTCGGCAAGGGGGCGCTGCGAACCTTCTATGCGGAGCACAGATTCAACAACCCGCTGCTCAAGGCCGAGCTGCTGTCACGCACCGTCTTGGGCAACAAGGTGTTTGATCACGAGAAGATCCATGGCCTCTCCCCCGAGCCCATCGAGAGCGTGGCGGTGTTCGAGGTGAAGGAGGGTCTTATCCAGACCGCCTGGTTCTATTTCCCCTCTTAAACCCGACACTGTATTTGCCATACGGCCCCATCCTATTGCACCGCTGTGCAGGGAAGGGTGACAAGGAGATGCCATGCAGATATTCCAGGCCACGTTGGCCCACATTGAAGAAACCAGCCGTCTGTTTGATGCCTATCGGCAGTTTTATGGGCAAGCGCCGGACAGAGATGAGGCAACCCGATTCATCGGAGAACGCCTTCAGGGGGCGGATTCAGTTATCTTTCTGGCACGCAACGAGGCGGGAGAGTGGGCAGGCTTTGTCCAGTTGTATCCGGCATTCTCTTCCGTCGCGATGAAGAGGATGTGGTACCTCAATGATCTTTATGTCGTCGAGTCAGCTCGCCAGCAGGGTGTGGCAAGAGCGCTGCTGAAACGGGTGGCCAGCTTTGCCAGGGAGACAGATGCCCTGACCGTCAAACTGGCGACGGCTGTCTCCAATCAACCTGCAAAATTACTTTATGAATCAGAGGGGTATCAAAAGGTAATCGCCTTTGATCACTATACCCAGCGGGTTGGAGCCTGACAGGCGTTATGTGTCACTGTCCATGAGATGGATGGCAATCGCTCTTCTGGGGAGGCGCGGTGTCAGCCAGGGGCCGTGATACGGGGTAAACGGGCTCGCGGGGTATCGACAGATTGCCTGCCCGGCCCCCTTCTACCCTTGAGGGAGAAGGGGGGATGAGGGGGGAATTGGCGCTTCTGGCTAGAAAGTTCGCAGCAATCTGGCGGGGTTGCCGGCATAGGTGCCAGGGACAGTGATGTCCCGGGTCACCACTGCGCCGGCACCGATGACGGCTCCCTGGCATATCCGTACCGGCAAAATGGTGGCGTTTGAACCGATGGATACCCCATCCCCGATGTGGGTTCGGCCCCAACTGGCGGGATCCGGGTCGGGGGCGCCGCTTTGAAAGAGGTCATTGGCAAACATGACGCCGTGACCGATAAAACAGCGCTCACCTATGGCCACATGCTCACAGATAAAGCTGTGGGACTGGATGCGGGTTGCGCGACCTATGGAGACGTTCGACTGTATCTCCACGAAGGGGCCGACAAAGACATCGTCAGCCAGGGTACAGCCGTAAAGATTGACAGGCTCAACCAGCTTCACCCTTTCACCGAAGCTGACATCTCGTATGCCGACAGAGAGTCGTTTTGGTTCACTCATCTCCCCTCCTTCCCGTCGAGCGCCAGCACCATGCAGATCTCGCAGGCGTCGTGGCCCGTGCAGCCAAGGGGCCCCGGCAGGTGTTCGAAGCCCAGGGATTCATAGAGGGCGGTGGCTTCCCGCAGCACGGCGGTGGTCTCCAGATAGCAGCGCTGGTAACCCAGGGCGCGAGCCTCGGCCAGCGCCTGCAACACCAGCCGCCGTCCCAGGCCTAGCCCTCGTAGGGCGGGCAGGAAGTACATCTTCTGCAGCTCGCACACATCCGCTGCCCCCGCCAGCGGCGCTATGCCGCCCCCGCCGAGAATGGTGCCGTCCGGTCCCTCAATCACCCAGTAGCGGCTGCGCTCCCCCTGATAGGTCTCGTGGAGAAAATCGAGGTTGGGATCCGCCACCCCGTACCCCTTGTCGGCGGTGAGGCCGTATTCGGCGGAGACGGCGCGCACCACGGCGGCGATCCGGGGATTGTCGGCCGGGGTGATGGGGCGGATGACGAACCCCTGCTGGCGGCGGGCGCGGGAGAGGGCGCTGCGATAGAGCCGCATGCCCTCCCAGATCTGCTCGCACTCGGCGGGGGATAGCTGGGCCAGGGCCCCCGCCATGGTCTCGTCCATCTGCCGGTGCAGCTCCTCAAGCTGTGCCTTGCCCGGCTCGGTGAGGCTCGCCTCCTTGCTGCGCCCGTCCGAGGGGTGGGGTTGCCAGGCGATAAGCGCCCGCTCGGCGAGGCGGGCCAGGGGGCGGCTGGCGTTGGACTTGTCGATGCGAAGGCGCTCGGCAAGCTGCTGGTTGGTGGCGGGACCGTTCTCCAGCTCGATGAGCAGGTGGGCCTCCAGGGGGCTCAGGGCCAGCGAGCCGCACTGCTGGGAGAGCATGCCGAGTTCGCGTACCAGTTCCCTCGACAGGGCGCGCAGGGGGCGGGGATCCATGGGGTTGTCTCCTTGCGATGTGATGGTATTTGGTTGTTATGCGCAACTAGTACCATCTTTTGGTTGTTGATGACAACTATTTGCGTGAAAAAGGGCGAAAGGCAGGCAGAAAAAAGGGCCCGGGAGAGGGCCCAAACATTGGAAACCCGCGCGGGGGCGCGGATCCCATCCTTGGTCTGGCAAGGTGCCGGCGAGGGTTAGACCAGCTCGGCCAGCATGGTGTCGGCATAGGGCACCAGGGCGTCGCCCTGTTTCACCTTGGCGAGGTAGTCCGGGTTGGCGATGAGGGGGCGACCGATGGCGACGAGGTCGAAGCGGTCCGCCTCGATGGCCTCGAGCGCGGTCTCGGCGCTGTAGTTGCCCACCCCTACCAGGTGGCCGTCGTAGCGGGCACGCAGGTAGTCGGAGGCGCGGCCGTCCAGGTAGTCGAAGGTGAGGCTGTCATCGAAGATACCCAGGTGCAGATAGGCCAGAGTGCGCTGGTTCAGCTCGGCCAGCAGGTGGTCGAACACGGCGCGATCCCGGGCATCCCCTTCCAGGTGCACATAGGCGCCGGGGGAGAGGCGCAGGCCCACCCGATCCCCGCCAATGCGGGCGGCGATGGCATCCACTACCTCGAGGGCGAAGCGGCTCATGTTCTCGGGGCTGCCGCCGTAGTTGTCGGTGCGCAGGTTGCTGGCGTGGTGCAGGAACTGATCGATGAGGTAGCCGTTGGCACCGTGGATCTCCACCCCGTCAAAGCCCGCTTCGATGGCGTTGGCGGCGGCCTGGGCGTAATCCTCGACCAGCTGGGCGATTTCGCGCTCGGTCAGGGCGCGCGGCACCTGATAGACCAGCTCGCGCATGCGCGGCACCGTGCCCTCATGGGCGACGGCGGAGGGAGCCAGCACTTCGGCGTGGTGGAAGAAGGGGTGGGAGAGACGGCCCACGTGCCACAGCTGGGCGAAGATCTTGCCACCGTTGGCATGCACGGCGCTGGTCACTTTCTTCCAGCCGGCGATCTGTTCGGCGCTGTAGAGCCCAGGGGTATTGGGGTAGCCCTGCCCGTCCGGACGGATGATGGTGGCTTCGGAGATGATGAGGCCGATGTCGGCGCGGCGGCCGTAGTAGGCGGCCATCTGTTCGGTGGGCACCAGACCCGGGCCCGCCATGCAGCGGGTGAGGGGGGCCATCATGAAACGGTTCGCGAGGGTGAGGGTGTCGTTGAGGCGATAGGGCTGAAACAGGGTATTCATGATCGTCTGTCCTGAGGGAGTGATTCTTGAACGGGCATTCAAGACGCTTTTTGATTTGTGTGCAAGTATTTTTTGAGCAAGCATTCAACATGGATTGACGGGGGAGGCTGGGGTAAACTTGCCGCCCTGTTTTTTCCGTCCCGCGGGACCTTGCCACCGGAGACCCCATGCGCAGCGCCGAATACGATCGGGATGCCGTCTTGCGAAACGCCATGGAAGCCTTTCGCGCCAAAGGCTATGCCAAGACCACCATGCAGGAGCTGGTGGCCGCAACCGGCCTGCACCCGGGCAGCCTCTATGCCGCCTTTGGCAACAAGCGCGGCCTGCTGCTGGCGGCGGTCGATCACTATGTGGCAGAGAAGGGGGCCCTGCGCCGCCGCTGCCTGGCACAGCCCAGCCCGCTGGCGGGGCTGCACGCCTACCTCGAGCAGGTGGTGGACGATGCCCTGCAGGGCTCCTGCCTGCTGACCCGCACCCTGATGGAGCTGGCGGAGCAGGACGAGGAGCTGCACCTTCGCTTCAAGGCCATCTACGGCGAGTTGGAACAGGATCTGGCCGGGCAGCTGGCCCTGGCAAAGGCGCAGGGAGAGCTGGCAAAAGAGGGGGACATCCTCACCCTGACCGCCTTCTTGCAGGTCCATATCCAGGGACTGGTCACCTTCGCCCAGTGCCACCCCGACCGCCCTCTGCTGGCCGGTGTCGTCGCCCGGATGATGAGCGCCCTGCGGGCGTGATGGCGAGGATGGAAACAACAAAGGCTCCCGCGGGAGCCTTTGTTGTTGCTGGGAATGCCCCTCGCAGCAGGGGTTTTGCCCCCTTCTCCCGCTCATTTACAAAAGAATGGGAGAAGGGCTGGGGATGAGGGGGTGGAACTGCCAGCCGCAGCCGCTTAGCCCGGATTCACCAGATCCTTCATCAACGCCTTCAACCAGATCAACGCCGGTTGCTGGGCGTGGACCGGGTGCCAGACGCAGTTGAGGTGATAGTCCGGCACGTCGTCGGGCAGGGGCAGGCTTTTCAGCGGCCAGTGGCTGGCGAGCAGCTCGGCCACCATGCTGGGCAGCACCAGCAGGTGATCGCTCTGGCTCACGATGGCGGCGGCGGACATATAGCTCTGGCTGTTGACCGAGATGGTGCGGCTATGGCCCAGGCTCTGCAAATAGCGGTCGAGGCTCGCCTCCGAGGTGCCGAGCGGCGAGTGGAACACATGGGGCATCTCGATTAGCTGCTCGAGGGTGATGCGCTCCTCTTCCAGCTCCAGGGTGGCGCGCACCAGCCCGGCCAGGGGTTCGGTGAGCCAGGTCTCCTTGCCCAGATACCCCGGCACCTGCATGTACTCGTCAAACCCCAGCACGAGATCTATTTCGCCGCTCGCCAGCTCGGCTTCGGGCAGGGTATCGCGCAGGATGCGGATTTCGATGGTGACGCCCGGCGCCAGCTTCCTGAGGCGCTGGATAAGGGGCGGGATCAGCACGCACTCCACGTAATCCGTGGTGCAGAGCACGAAGCGGCGCTTCGACTGACGCGGCGCGAACTCGTCCTCCTCCCAGAGTTGCTGCTCCAGCAGCCGCAGCGCCTGCTGCACCCCCAGATGCAGGCGCTGGGCCCGGGGAGTCGGCAACATCCCCTGGGGCGTGCGCACCAGCAGGGGGTCGCCGAGAAAGGCCCGCAACCGGCCGAGGGAGTGGCTCATGGCGGGCTGGCTGATAAAGAGCGATTCGGCGGCGCGGGTCACGCTCCCTTGCGTCATCAGAGCGTCAAAGGCGAGCAGCAGATTGAGGTCGAGCTGGTGCAGTTTCATGGGGGGATTATTCGCCGTGTTTATGGGACAATTAATCCTATTCATTTGATGGATGGGCGCGCAACTTCTTACACTGCGACCCACTCTTATTTTTTCAGGGTTCCCAGGCAAATCGGGGGCCTCAATCCATGCAAGGAGCCTTGCGATGAGCATCAAGACCATGAACACCACGCCGGCCGCCGACGGCTTCACCATGCCCGCCGAGTGGGCTCACCAGCAGGCCGTCTGGATGATCTGGCCGTTCCGCCCGGACAACTGGCGGGAAGCCGGTCGCTTCGCCCAGGCCACCTTCGCCAAGGTGGCGGATGCCATCGGTGGCGCGACGCCGGTCTTTATGGGGGTGCCGGCCCAGTTTATGGAGCAGGCCCGTGGCATCATGCCTGCCCACGTTACCCTGGTGGAGATGGCCAGCGATGACTGCTGGGCCCGCGACACAGGTCCTACCATCGTCACCAACGCCGCAGGCGAGTGCCGCGGGGTGGACTGGGGCTTCAACGCCTGGGGCGGCCACAAGGGGGGTCTCTACTACCCGTGGAACCAGGATGAAGAGGTCGCTGCCCGGATGCTGGAACAGCACGGCATGGATCGTTACGACGCGCCGCTCATTCTGGAAGGGGGCTCCATCCATGTGGATGGCGAAGGCACCTGCCTGACCACCGCCGAGTGCCTGCTCAACGAAAACCGCAACCCGCACCTGACCAAAGCGCAGATCGAAGCTCACCTGCGCGACTATCTGGGTGTGAAGAGCGTTATCTGGCTGGACGAAGGGGTCTATATGGATGAAACCGACGGCCACATCGACAACATGTGCTGCTTCGTGCGTCCGGGTGAAGTGGCCCTGCACTGGACTGACGACCAGAACGATCCCCAGTACGCCCGCTCCCTGGCTGCCCTCCAGGTGCTGGAAGCGGCGGTGGATGCCAAGGGTCGCAAGCTGAAAGTGTGGAAGCTGCCCCAGCCGGGCCCGCTCTACTGCACCCAGGAAGAGTCCGCCGGCGTCGAGAGCGGCAGCGGTGTGCCGCGCGAGGCAGAGGGCCGTCTGGCCGGTTCCTACGTGAACTTCCTTATCACCAACGATCGCATCGTCTACCCGCTGCTGGATGCCGCCACCGACGGCGAAGCCCAGCGCATTCTGGAAGAGATCTTCCCGGAGCATAAGGTCGTCGGCGTGCCGGCCCGGGAGATCCTGCTGGGGGGTGGCAATATCCACTGCATTACTCAGCAGATCCCCTCCGGCAAATAAGAACCTGTTCCAAGCCAGCCGAGGTTGGTATTCAAAACCCCACTCAGTGGGGTTTTATCCCTTGATGACGTGATGGCCGCAGGCGCCGATGCGGCGATCATCATGACAAACAGTCACCCTTTTACAGGAGATCCCCATGATCGAAGTGACCGAGGTTTCCATTGCCGAGCTGCGCGATGCGCTCGAATCAGGCCGCACCACCGCGGTCGAACTGGTCGAGGCCTATCAGGCTCGGATCGCCGCCTATGACGGCCCCGAGACAGCAACCCGCCTCAATGCCGTCGTGGTGCCCAACCCCGATGCCCTGAAAGAGGCGCAAGCGTCTGATGCGCGCCGCGCCCGTGGCGAAACCCTGGGCCCGCTCGACGGCATTCCCTACACCGCCAAAGACAGCTATCTGGTCAAGGGGCTGACCGCCGCCTCCGGCAGCCCGGCCTTCAAGGATCTGGTGGCCCAGCGCGATGCCTTTACCATTGAGCGCCTGCGCGCCGCCGGTGCCATCTGCCTTGGCAAGACCAATATGCCCCCCATGGCCAATGGCGGCATGCAGCGCGGCGTCTATGGCCGCGCCGAGAGCCCCTACAACGCCGACTACCTGACCGCGCCCTTTGCCTCCGGCTCCTCCAACGGGGCCGGTACTGCCACCGCCGCGAGCTTCGCCGCCTTTGGTCTCGCCGAAGAGACCTGGTCGAGCGGCCGGGGCCCTGCGTCCAACAACGGCCTGTGTGCCTACACCCCGTCCCGTGGCGTCATCTCGGTGCGCGGCAACTGGCCGCTGACCCCGACCATGGATGTGGTGGTGCCCTATGCCCGCACCATGGCCGATCTGCTGGAAGTGCTGGATGTGGTCGTCGCCGACGATGCCGAGACTCGTGGCGATCTCTGGCGCATGCAGCCCTGGGTGCAACTGCCCAAGGCCTCCGAAGTGCGTCCGGCTTCCTATCTGGAGCTGGCTGCCAAGGCCGATGCCCTCAAGGGCAAGCGCCTCGGCGTGCCGCGCATGTTTATCAACAAAGATGAACTGGCCGGCACCAGCGACAACCCCGGCATCGGCGGCCCGACCGGTCAGCGCATCCATACCCGCGAGGCCGTGATTGCCCTCTGGGAAGAGGCGCGCAAGGCGCTGGAAGCCGCGGGCGCCGAGGTCATCGAAGTGGACTTCCCGCTGGTCTCCAACTGCGAAGGGGACAGACCCGGCGCGCCGACCGTGTTCAATCGCGGCATCGTGAGCCCGGAGTTTCTCAACGACGAGCTGTGGGAGCTCTCCGGCTGGGCGTTCGACGACTTCCTGCGCGCCAACGGCGATCCCAAGTTGAACAAGCTGGCCGATGTCGATGGGCCGAAGATCTTCCCCCACGATCCGGGCACCCTGCCAAACCGCGAGGGGGATCTGGCGGCGGGCATGGACGAGTACGTCAAGATGGCCAAGCGCGGCATCAAGCGCTTTGACGAGATCCCCACAGTGCCGGACGGCCTGCGCGGTCTGGAGCAGACCCGCAAGCTGGACCTGGAAGAGTGGATGGACGGGCTCAAGCTCGACGCCGTGCTGTTCCCGACCGTGGCCGACGTCGCCCCGGCTGACGCAGACGTGAATCCGGCCTCCGCCGATATCGCCTGGAGCAACGGCATCTGGGTTGCCAACGGCAACCTCGCCATTCGTCACCTCGGCGTGCCGACCGTCACCGTCCCCATGGGGGTGATGGCCGATATCGGTATGCCGGTGGGGCTGACCTTCGCCGGTCGCGCCTATGATGACAACAACCTGCTGCGCTTTGCCTCGGCCTTCGAGTCCACCGGCAACAAGCGTCAGGTGCCGCCACGGACGCCGCCGTTGGCTTGATTGGTTTTGTGAGTTAAATATCTCGGGTTCTTTCTGAGAGAATAAAAAACCACCCGTTATGCGGGTGGTTTTTAATAGGCTGAATATTCATTTTACTCTTTCTCGGATAGTGATAAATCAACAGGGAATATGGCTGTTTTAGCTAGTGATGAATGGGTTTTATACCAGTGAATCAATCCTTTTATTATGTATACCTTTATCTGTCCAGATCGCAGTAAATAGGTCTTTACCCCAGCTATAGATATATGAGTCGTCATCGAGAGCTCTCAGCACTAAGTGTTCAATCTGTATGGTACTAGAGCTTAGTTTTTCAATGCATATCTTTCTAAACTCCTCCATGTCTGGAATTGTTGTAATGACGCCTTGTTGAAAGTAATCATCAACTCCCCCATCCATTATAGAGATACATGATGTTGGGTTATAAATTGCATCTTCAGATAAAAATTTATAACGAATTAAATAGTTTTTTGCTTTTTCATATGCATAATTATTATTGGTTGATGCACTGGTGTGTAATAGATATATAGCAGCATTTAAGCCAATCCATGAGTCACCTACTTTTATTATGATGCCATCAAGTATTGAAATTAGATCTTCGCACAACTTACATTGAAAGCAGGATGCGATCATGCAGAGAGAAAGGAGTTGTGGGGCACACCCAAGAATAAAATCGTCATAGTCACGAGAAAGCCCAAATGAAGGTGTTATCATCGGCATATAAGAGCCATTTTTTTGCCACTCAATAAGCCTCGACGCCCAATAGTATGATTCTTCTTTATCCTTACTCAAGCCACATAGAAATGATGTTATTATAGGCGCATGCCAGCATCCACCAAGATACGATGAGATAGCTGTGTTTTTGAATTCATGATTTGCTTCATATCTAAGCAATGATATTAGGTCGGAGAATAAGTTTTGGTCATTTTGTGTAATTTTTATGTATGAAGCAATGATGTCCTGTTTGGATAAATCTAAGTTAGTTGCATGCATCATTAGTTGTTTGTATTCAACTTTATCAAACCATAAATCTGATGTAAGTAGTTGATGTAATGCCACGTAATCTATATCATTTCTCACTCTAGCATGTTGTTCAAGAATGTTTTTGATAAGTGCAGTCGCAGAGTCTTCCCCTATCAAATACACTCTGTAATTATGTGTTCCATACATGGATTCAAGATTTCGTGTTCTACTAGATAATTTTCCTCCGTTAACAACTACATGGAAAAAGAAAAGTGGTTTCTCAAGGTGTCTATTTCCTTGGGAATAGACTTTCAATGCATTGTTGGTCATGCTGTTAGTTGCTTTGCTTTCAACCTCAAAAATGAATAGAGGGAATTTATTTCCTTTTTGTGAAAACCATGCGACATCAACAGCTGGTGCTTCACCATAGGTAGGCTCATCGATGGGAAATTCCTTTTCTATATGATAGCCAAGAACTATACCAAGACGGGCTATACCTTCTATTAACTGTTTACCTGCGGTAAGTTTATGGTTAGACATATATGTGTTTATTCCTTTTTTTAAAAAATAGTATGTTTGATATATTAAAAACATTATAGGGTCGTAGGTTCGAATAGCGAAGTGTATTCGGACGTTCGCGAACAGGAGGTCGCTGCTGATTGCTCCGGACTTCCCCCTGACTTCCCCCAGACTTCCCCCAGACTTCCCCCAGACTTCACCTTGGCTTCACACAACCTCATTTTCCCCTCACAAATCCCCCGTATTTTCTGCCCACTGATAAATGGGCCTGCTTGCCGCAAGGTGGCGAGGGGCCAACGAGAGGGGAGCAAGACGATGAAATCCTGGATCAAATACGGGTTGGCCGGGGCTTTGATACTGGTGGCGAGCTTCTGGGGCGGCAGCGTGCGGGCGGCGCAGATGCACCTTGGCCGGGATGCTGCCCTGCCAGGGCAGACAGTCGCCAAGGCGGTACTCCCGACGGGGGCCCATTTCCAGCCCCTGGGGGCTCTGCCATCGGTTGCTGCCGGGCTCAGCACCTCAGGGCAGGGATTGGGGCCTGTTTATCCGGACCAGGGCGGTGAGGGCGCGGCATATGGCGTATCAACACAGGCCGGGTTGGTCACTGAGCCCGATATTGCGCATCCAGCCAGGCGATGGCCTCTTGGGGGTCGTTGAATGCCCGGATATGGTCCGGATGGGTGAGAGAGAGGCAGGAGAGGGCGATGTGATGGAGCACCTTGGCCGAATAGAGGGAGGCGATGGCCACCAGATTCTTCTGTGTCAGCCACTGATAGGTCTCTTGCAGATGGGGCAGGGCGGAGAGCACCACCCCCTGATGCTGGCGATGGTCCACCAGGGCGCAGAAACGCTTACCATCGAGACTGTTTACTACGCGCTTAATCTCCGTAATCCACGTCAGCATACCCTCTTCATTGAAAGGGCCGATCAGCTCGCAGGTGACCAGGTGTTCCTGCACATTGAAGATGAACTCACCGTGCTTTTTATCAAAGGACATACAACATTCTTATCCATGACCAGGGGCCGCAAGATGATGCTTATTCATTGCGTATGCATCAATGCCCGAATGAGGGCTTGCTCGTGGCAGCTGTACTGCTGCGTTGACACCAGGAGATAAGGTGCTGGCCCGTGATGGCGATACGACAACAACAGGCGGCGCCAGCGTGTTGCATCCGGATGCCGGGTAGTCCGGTCTGCACCCGGGGTGGCAATGCTCCTGTTTGCCCGGGCCCTTATCCCGGGGTGTCTTGCCCGGAAGGGGGGACTGCTTTGGTGAGGGCGTCGATGGCATTGGGGACGAATCGCTCGGAAAAACCGGCGATAAAGGCCCAGATGACGGCTTTGGCGGCATCCAGATTGGTTGCAGGAGAGGCCAGGGTCAGCAGAGTCTGCAAGGAGACATAGGGATGCTCCATGTGTTTGAACTTGGGAAACAGGTCCCCCTGGAGCAGGCTGCTGGCAAAGAGCCCGTAGGCGATAAAACCGAGAATGCCGGAAAAGAGCAGGGAAACATAAAACTGAGTCACGATCACCCGGGGTTGGCTGATGTGGGCGATGGCACCGCTGTCGTGCAGCCTGGCGAGGCGGTAATAGTTGTTGATGACGGCCCCCACCGATCCGGCGAAGAAGATGGCGGTCATGATGTTGGAAATGAGGGGGATGGTTTGCAGCAGCAGTATCAGGGCAAGGCCTCCAAAGGAGATGAGGCCGCTGATGGCCAGGTGTTTGTAGTAGCGATCCATGGGTAGCTCCATATTGGGCAAGAGACCCCGTTGAGGATAGCCAGCCCATGGAGAAAATGACCCGAAAAGGCCGGTGCAGCAGTGCCCGCCCTTTGTCTGCTCTGTGAAGGCGACACCCCGGCATAGGTGGGCGTTTCACCGGGGTTCTTGATGGAGCGCTTCGCCGGATCAGCCGGCCAGCGGTAGATAGACATGTTGGTAGGCCAGGGCGATGGCGCTGTAGAGCAGCAGGGCGGCCATCAGCAGGTTGAAGTACCTGAACCAGCGAGGATGTTGAAGATGACGTCCGATGAGACTGCCAGCCATCGAGTAGCTGCCGGGGGCGCCGGCGGCCAGCAGGCCGAGCAGCAGGGACCAGGGCAGCAGGCTCCAGCCGTGGATCTGGGCTGCCGGGAACTGGATGCTGGTGATGGGCAGGGTGGCGATCATGGCCTTGGGGTTGAGCAACTGGATGACGAAGCCGCTGCGCACCCCCAGAGGGCGGGCAGGCGCCTCGTTGGCACCGAGCTCGCCGCTGTCGCTGGCGATCTTGATGGCGAGATAGGCGATATAGAGGCACCCCACCAGGCTGACATAGATCAGGGTATCTTCCCGCACCAGGCGGGTGCCCGCCCAGCCAAAGAGCAGCAGGAGCACGAACATCGCCAAGCCGACCCCGAGGAAGAAGCCAAGGGAGGCGCGGGTGCGGCCACCCAGGCCTGCATTGAGGCCGATGAGGTTGACGGGGCCAGGGGTATACATGATGCCGATGGCATAGGCGAGAAGCTCAATCATGGGGTGTTCCTTGGGCTCAGCGGATCAGGCTGGCACTGTATTGGGTGGGAGTCATGCCATAGATGCGCTTGAAGCGACGGTTGAGGTGACTGAGATCGGTGAAACCGTAGCGGTACACCAGATCCTGCGCCGACTCTCCGGCGGCCAAGGCGCGCCGTGCGGCATTGATGCGGCAGTTGATCACGTATTGATGGGGTGTGATGCCAAGCTGTTGGCGAAACAGCCGCAGGAAGTGGTACTTGGAGATGTTGGCCGCCGCGCTGATGTCGGCCAGGGAGATATCCTGCTGGAAGTGGGCGTGGATAAAGTCCCTGGCCTGCAACAGGAGGCGATCGATGCGACTCACCCGGCCATTGGGCTCAAAACGTCCCGCCTGCTGCATCACCCGAGTGGCGAGGCGATAGAGGGCAAACTCCTGCTCTATGCTGTCGGCCTGGCCGCGCACCGCCTGGGCCAGCTCGAGGATGCAGGCGCTCAGCGCCTCATCGCGCACCAGGGGCTGCAACAACCGATAGGTACCCATTGCCCGCTCGCCCGCGGCATCGGCAAACAGCGGGGTGAGTTCGTGGGGCGGAATGTAGAGCATGGTGTAGTCGAGGCTGGCGTTGTCACCGGCATGACCGTCGTGGACATCCCCGGGATTGAACTGGATGACGCTGCCTGCCGGGCTGGAGTGGGCTCCGCCGTGGCAGAAGAAGTTCTGCCGCCCGGCCAGAGTGACCCCGAAGGAGTACTCCTCGTGGGCGTGACGGTCGTAGCGAAATTCTGTCATGTTGACCCGCAGCGCAGTCAGGCTCGCCAGGTGCTGACTGTGTGCGAATATGAACTGGTTGTCCTGCGCCATCTTTCCCTCCTGTACCAGACTGCCCCCCTAATCTAGCCCCAAGCCTGTGTCGCCCGCTTGGACAATCTTGCTGTTTGCCGGCCCGCCTGCGCCCCGCACCGAGAAAAACGGCGCAGCCGATGGCTGGCTGCACCGACTGGCTCGTCAGCGAAAGCGAAACAGCTCCCGGTGCAGCGGGGTGGCCAGGTGGGCATCCAGGCTCTGGGCCATGGGCTCGGGGCCGCAGAACCACACCGGGGTGTGCTGGCGTTGGCCCAGGGCGGCGAGATCCAGCCGGCCATGCTCGGACTCCAGATGCAGCCGGTAGTCGACCCCGACCCGGCGGCACAGCTCGGCCAGCCGACCGTGATAGGGGGCGGCCTCGGCGGTGGGGGCGCATTGCAGCAAGGTGGTGCCGGGGCGTTGTTCACCACGGCGTACCAGGGCCTCCAGCCAGGCGACGAAGGGGGTGATGCCGATACCGGCACCCACCCAGAGCGCGGGGGCCGGATCCGGCAGGGCGAAGGCGCCATAGGGGCCGGTCACGGTGACCGCATTCCCCACCTTGAGGTGGCGGTGCAGCCAGCGGGTGTGATCCCCGAGGGCGCGTACCGCCAGGGTGAGGGTACAGCCATCCGTCGAGACATCGACCAGGGTGTAGGGGTGGGGCTCGCCGCGCCCGGCAAAGTCGAAGAAGGCGAACTGCCCGGGGCGATAGCCGTGCAGGGGCGCGGTGAGGCCAACCCGGATCTCCAGGGTGTGCTCGTCCAGAGGGGTGAGGGCGTTGACCGCTCCCTGGCGGCGCGCGTTTTGGCCCACCCGGCCAAACAGGGAGTAGAGTGCCCCCATGGCGCCCAATCCGCCGCCGATGAGCAGGGTCAGGCCGACCGGGGTCAGGGCGCCGATGCGCGGCAGCAGGCAGAGCCCGTGCAGCCAGCCCATCAGATAGATGACCGGGGCCAGCCGGTGAACCACCTTGAAGCGCTCGTAGCGCACCACCGCCAGCAGGCTTACCACCACCAGCGCCAGCAGCAGATAGAAGCTCCATTCCCCCAGGGTATTGCCGAGGCTGTGCCACAGGGCATCGTTGCCAGCACCAGCACCAGCACCAGCACCAGCACCAGCACCAGCACCAGCACCAGCACCAGCACCAGCACCGCGGCGCGCTGGCCGGCTCAGCCAGTCGGCGGCGACAGCCCACTTGGGGGCCTCCACCAGCAGCCAGTGGGCCAGCAGGGTGCCGGTGGCCCAGAGGGCGCTGCTGCGATGCAGGTGCAACATGCGATCCAGCCCGCCGCACCAGGCTTCGAGCCTGGGCAGGCGCAGGGCGAGCAGCAAAGAGAGGGTCATGGCGCCAAGGCCAATCAGACCGGTCAGGATCAGCAGTTCGTGGCGCCAGGGCCAGAGACCGGCGGGCCACTGGGTGAGGCCAGCGAGCCAGAGCAGGGTGAGGGTCAGGGGCAGGGCCCAGACGAGGGATGCGGGTTTCATGATGTCCTCCTTGTCCATGCCTCCATTGCACGCCTGCTTTGTGGCGAAAGTGTGCCCTCTGACTACCTCTTTTGTAGCAGAGTGTGGCAAAGGGTTGCCGGGTCAGGGCAAGCGGACTGAGGAGGAGGGCGCGGAGCAGAACAGGGGGGCAGGAAAGCGGTTGGCGTCACCCCACAGGCCTGGGTCTGGAGAGTGGTGATGCTGGGGCAGCCGCATGGCTGCCCCAGCAAACAGTCGTGTCAGGATGTTCGTCCCTTGCCGCCCTTGTTGCCCGCGAGGGCCTGCTTTCTGGCCTTCTGCTTCTGGGCGCCCTTGCTGGCGCGGCGCGGCTCGGGGTCGAAGCGGGTGAGATCCGGCTCAAATCCCGGGAACCACTGCTGGGGCAGACGGGCGTCGAGCACTGCCTCCACCTTCTCTAGAAGCGGCGCGTCTTCCGGGCTGAACAGGGTGATGGCGAGCCCCTTGTTGCCGGCGCGGCCGGTGCGCCCGATGCGGTGGACGTAATCCTCGGGCTGATGGGGGAACTCCAGATTGATTACATGGTTGAGATCGCTGATATCGAGGCCGCGAGCCGCCACGTCGGTGGCCACCAGCGCCTGCAAGGTGCCGGCGCGAAACGCCAGCAGCACGTTTTCCCGCGCGCTCTGTGATAGATCCCCGTGGAAGGCCAGCGCATTGATGCCCCCCTTGCCAAGCTGCTGGGCCAGCTTGTCGGCCCCCTGGCGGGTGCGGCTGAAGATCAGCGCCGGTGCCCAGCCTTTCACGGTCAGCATGTGTTGGACCAGTGCCACTTTGCGATCGCTGTCCACCGCATAGACCCGCTGCTCCACCTCGGCCGCCGTGGTGTTGCGCGGTGCCACTTCCACCAGCGCCGGGTCGCGCAGCAGCACCTTGCAGAGGGCAAAGAGGTTGTCGTCGCAGGTGGCCGAAAACAGCAGGGTCTGGCGATCCGCCGGGATTTGCTTTAGCAGCGCCTTGATCTCGTCCATAAAGCCCATGTCGAGCATCCTGTCCGCCTCGTCAAACACCAGATGGCGCAGGGCTGCGAGGCTCAGCGCCCCCTGGCGCAGGTGATCGAGCAGGCGGCCCGGGGTGGCGATGAGGATATCCACCCCGGCGTTCAGCGCCTCCACCTGTGCGGCGATGCTCACCCCGCCGTAGACCAGCGTGCTGGTGAGAGTGGTGCCCCTGGCGTAGCGTGTGACGCTCTCGGCAACCTGCACCGCCAGCTCGCGGGTCGGCACCAGCACCAGGGCGCGAATGGGGCGAGGGCCATCGCTCGTCGGGTGTTGCAGCAACTGCTCCAGCAGTGGCAGCACGAAGGCGGCGGTCTTGCCGGTGCCGGTCTGGGCGCCCGCCATCAGATCCCGCCCCGCGAGGATCAGGGGGATGGCGCTGGCCTGCACCGGGGTGGGGGCGGCGTAGCCGAGCTCGGTCAGGGTTTGCTGCAAGCGGGGGGAGAGGGCCAGTTCGGCGAAAGAGGCAATGGACATAGGGCACCAGTATGGGGTTATCCCGCCCCGTGGCCGGGACGGAAACAATCAGCGTGGCGGGATGGTAACAGATAGCAGGGGAGCGGCAGAAGCCGGGGCGCTCAGGGGGATGAATCGGTGCCCGGATCGCGGACAAGGCGGATGGTCTGCCCCTGGTAATAGGCGATATTGCGCTTGCCGTGCTGCTTGACGTGATAGAGCAGGTCGTCGGCCAGTTGCACCGCCTCGGCCACCGTCAGGTAATCGCGAATGCGGGTCACTCCGGCGGAGAAGGTGATGGGGGCGGGCAGCTCGGGGATGCGCAATGGCCGCTCCAGCAGGCGGGCGGCGGAGTGATGCACCATGTTGTCATCGTTCATCCCCTTGAACAGCACGATGAACTCTTCCCCGCCCCAGCGAATGGCGACATCGCTCTTGCGGATATTGGCCTTGAGGTGAGCGGCGAAGGCGACGAGCGCCAGGTCACCCACCCCGTGACCATGGGTATCGTTGACGGACTTGAAGTTGTCGATGTCGAGGATCATCAGGTAGTCGTACTCCTGCAGCATCGCCTCGTTCAGGATGTCACGGCGCGGCAGTCGGGTCAGGTGGTCGGTCTGGGCCAGGGTGCGCAGGCGGGTAACCAGGCTGCGCCCCGTCAGCATGATCAGCAGCAGGATGATGAGGTAGAGCTTGAAGGCCGCCCCGTAGAGCACGGACCGGATGAAATCGCCGTAACTGTATGACCACTTGAGGTAGAGATCATTGCCTGCCTGAGTGCGCATCAGCGGCGTGCTCAGGCAGAGGTGGAACGGGCGGCAGGGCTCGACCTCTTCGAAGGAGAGGACGGTCCGGGTCGGATTGAGGCTCTCGAAGGGGTGTAGCACCTCCTTGAACGCCCGGTCGACGGCGATGTCGATGCCCTTGAGTCCATAGCGGTAGTCCTTGATGGCGGGCTCGTAATAGACGAAGGGGAAGTAGAGGGTGATGGTATTCAGTCCGGTGAAGGTGTCGGTGTAGATCTCGGATACCCAGGTTTCATCCGTGCTGCAGGGGACATGGGTGGCCGCGAAAAAGGCGCAGCCGAAATAGTGGGTCCAGGGCTCGATGTCATTGAGGTCGGTGTTGATGGGCAACAACTGGCTCGGCAGCATCCCCTTGCTGGCGACCATGCCAAGCATGCGGCGATCATCATAGAAGGCGTAGAGGTTGAGGACCTCGGGGTTGGAGATGACGTACTGGTAGGCGAGGAGCATCTGGTTGGCCGGGGGCAACACGGGAATGACCGCCAGGCGCTTCAGGGTGGGGAGATCATAGCCATAGGCATAGGCCGTCGCATCCCCGTTCTCGCTGAAGATGGGCATCTTGATGCTGCTGTTGTCGATGAAGGCGGCCAGTTTCTCCGGCGCCAGGATGCGGGCCCGCTGATAGAACACCTCGAACAGGTTGGGCTGCTTGGCGGTGATGAGCGCCATGTCGTGCCTGATGACGAAGTAGGTGTAGTTGCACACCAATCCGAGCCCCATCAGGGCCAGGCAGAGCCAGCCAAGCCGGGTGAGCCATCGACGGGGGAGGAAACGCAGCAGTGAGGCGGCCATGGCGTGAACGCTTCCGTGGTGACAGAGGCCTTTTTTGTAACTGATTTTGCCGGGCATCACCAGATGAAGTTGGTGGGGCGCCATGGGGTGTGCACAAAAATGAGCCAGTAATATCAAAAAGATAGACGATAAGATCGCATTCGATGGTGGGCGGGGGAAAGGGGGGACTGAAACAAGAGGGCATGGCGCCCTCTTGTGTGGAGTGAGACGACGCGTCTTAGCGAGCCTGGTATTTCGGCGAGCGGGGGCCAGGGAGGATGCCGTTGGGCATGTCGGCACTGAGCAGCCTGACGCTGGTGATGCCGGCGATTTCATGGCCCTTGTCGGTCAGGGTGTTGGCAATCTGATTGACCACCGCCACCACCAGCATGCCGATGAGGCCGCCCCCCGAATTGCCCTGCTGCTCGGCACTGCTGGCGCTGGCACTGCCTTCCCACAGCAGCTTGCCGGTGCGCAGATCCACCAGGCGGGCACTGGCGGTGACCACTGTCTCGCTGGAGATGACCAGATAGCTGGTGCCGTACTCCTTGATGTCGAGGTAGAGGGCGGTATCGGCACCGTAGATCTCGTGGAGCTTCTTGATGGGCAGCGCCTGGATGTCGGCGGGCTCGGTCACGCCGTTCTGCCGGAACGTCTCGTTGGTGACCGCCACCGGCAGTACGTAATAGCCGGACTCGGCGAGCGGATAGGTGATCTGGGATTGCAGGCTGGGGCCCGCTTTGATGTCCGGCGAGTGATTCACCGGCGGCAGCACCAGAATGGAGGTTGGTCTGCTCTCCTTGAAGTTGCTGTAGTCGTAGCCGGGGCCCTGTGCACAGCCACCCAGGAGGAGGGCGCCCAGCGTGAGGGCAAGGAGGGTGCGCAGGGTCATTGGGTCTCTCCCTTCTTGCTGGACATCAGGAAGTCCATGAAGGGGGCCGATTCGGGGAAGAGGCGCTTCTCGGTTTCGAACTGCTCGCGAGTCTGGGCATCCTTGCCGAGCTGGGCGTACAGCATGCCGAGGTGAGCGTGAAAGCCCGGTGGCACAGCCTGCCCCTTGGCGCTCGCTTCTTGCTGGTTTTTCTCCAGCGCATCGATCTGCGCTTCGACCCCGGTGTCGTCACCCTGCATGTGCTGGTAAACCACCCCCTGATATTGATCCCAGTTGTAGAGCGTCTGCGGCCCCTGGGCGCAGGCGCTCAGCAGCAGGCCGCTGACCAGCAGCAGGGTAGGACGGAACAGCGTCATCTCGTCTCTCCTCATTGGGCCGGGCGCCAGGCACCGGTCTCGATGCCGTTCACCAGATTGTTGACGGCCTCGCGGATGGCGAGATCCAGCACCTTGCCGTTCAGGGTGGAGTCGTAGCTGGCGGTGCCGCCGAAGCCGACGATCTCGCGGTTGGAGAGTTCATACTCTCCGGCACCCTGGGAAGAGAAGACCACTTCCGAGGTGGTGACGTTGACGATGTTCAGGTTGACCTTGGCATAGGCGATCTGTGACTTGCCGCGACCCAGGATGCCAAACAGCTGATGATCACCGACTTCCTTGCGACCAAACTCGGTGACGTCGCCGGTGACCACGTAGTCGGCGCCCTTGAGTTGCTGAGCCTGTTGCTTGATCCCGGCTTCGGCTTGGATCTCCGCCATGTTGTCGCGATCCAGCACGCTGAAGCGGCCGGTCTGCTGCAGGTGGGTGATCAGCACGGTTTTCGCCTGGTTGCCCAGACGGTCCACGCCGTCGGAGAAGATGCCACGCATGTAGCTGGAACGGTTGTCGAACTTGCCGACGGCGATGGGGCTGCGTGCGCCCTGATAGTGGCTCTGATAGGAGGCAACCTTGGGCACCTCCAGGGTGCGCGACGACTCGCTCGCACAGGCTGTCAGCAAGCCCGCCACCAGGATGACACTGGATGAAACAACAAACTTCTTCATGTAAGGCCCCGTTATCAAAGGAAAAAACAGCGGCGGACTCTAACATGGTTCGTTGCGAAGAAAGTGCCCCGTATGGGGGGCATACCCGCTCAATCCCTATGCGTTTGACAGGGGGGGGCGGAGGGCTGGGTCTGTTGCAGGGGCTGGAACACCTCCTCCAGGGCTGCCACCAGGGCGCGCATTCGGCCCGTCTTCTGCACATCCGGGTGCAACACCATCCAGATGTCGATGGGATCGTGCTGGTCAGGCAGCAGGCGCACCAGGGCGGGATCCTCCTCGGCGAGGAAGGTGGAGAGCAGGGCGATGCCGAGCCCCTGCCGGGCGGCCGCCATCAGCACCAGCTGGGCATTGCTCTGCAGGACCACGTTGGGTTCGTGGAGCGGTTCGCCGCACAGACTCAGCCAGTGACGGGCCACCAGCTCTCTGGGAAAGAGCAGCAGGTCGTGTTCTTGCAGTGCCTGACCCGAGCGGGGCGTGCCCCGCCTGGCCAGGTAGTCGGGAGAGGCGTAGAGCCCCATCTTGATGGTGGCGAGCCGTTTGACCACGAGATCTCCCTGCTCGGGGCGCACGCTGCGAATAGCGAGATCCGCCTCCTGATTGGGGATGTCGCTCACGCTGACGGCGGTCAGCAACTTGAGGCGGATACCGGGGTGGCGCTGGCGCAGCAGGGTGAACGCGGGCAGCACGAAGCCCTGGGCCAGGGTGTCCGTGGTGGCGATGCAAAGCTCCCCTTCCAGCTCCCCCAGGCTCGCGGTGCGCATCATGGCCAGGGCCGCCTGCGCCATGGCCTCGGCCTGGGGCAGCAGCGCTTCCCCCAGGGGGCTGGGGCGATAGTGTCTGGGGGTGCGGATAAACAGCTTGGCCCCCAGCTGCTGCTCGAGCAGGGTGATCCGTCGCCCGACGGTGGCCTGATCCACCCCTAGCTCGAGTCCGGCCTGCCGCAGGCTGCCCCGCCGTGCCAGGGCCAGGAAGAAGCGGGCATCGTCCCAGTTGATCATGCTTGCTCCTCACTCAAGCAGAACGCCCGATTGGC
The DNA here is from genome assembly GCF_027705305.1 of Aeromonas sp. QDB17. Classification (NCBI taxonomy): domain Bacteria; kingdom Pseudomonadati; phylum Pseudomonadota; class Gammaproteobacteria; order Aeromonadales; family Aeromonadaceae; genus Aeromonas; species Aeromonas sp. QDB17. The sequence goes on along the minus strand of NZ_JAPDBP010000017.1, from coordinate 14,604 downwards.
GCCGCAATATTAGATGCCAGCGGGGATGGCAGCACAAGGGGATAGACCGGGTCCGGTGCGTGCCTGCGGCTCCCCGGCCAAGGGCGCGTGCCACCCCGACGTGATGCAGGATTGAGTCGGCGTGATGCAGAACTGCCGCAGTCCGGGGTGGGCGGGATCGCTATGATGTCGCTCCCGATTGCGGTTTCATTCGTCTGCCACTGGAGTGTCCATGTCTGTCTCAAGCGTTCCGGCTTGCGAGCCAGGTCAGGTTGTCCATCCTCGTCTGCGCTGGTTTCTCTCCCTCGCCCTGATGTCGGCCCTGCTCAACAGCAGCGTGCCTACCCCGCTCTATCCCCATTACCAGGCGGCGCTGGCTCTGAGCGATCTCGGCCTCAGCCTCATCTATGGCGGCTATGCGGGGGGCGTGCTCATCGCCTTGTTCGGGGTGGGCAACCTGGCAGGACGCGTGGCGGATCTGCGCACCCTGATCCTGCCTGCCCTGGTGGCGGTCGGGGGCGGGGCACTGCTCTTCTCCCTGGCCGACAGCTTCTGGACCCTTTTGCTGGCGCGGCTGCTGGCCGGGATTGGCACGGGCAGCCTGACCGGTGCCGCCAATGTGGCGCTGCTGCGTTTTGGCCCCAGGGATGGGGGCAAGCGGGCGGCGCTGAGCGCCACATTGTCTTTCACCGCCGGACTGGCCCTTGGCCCCGTGTTCAGCGGGCTGGCGCTGCAGCAGGATCTCTACCCGACCACGCTGCCGTTTCTGCTGATCCTGGGGATGGCGGCCTGCGCCATCGGGGGGCTGGTGTTGAGCTGGCCCAAAGGGGCGAGGGCGACGGAGGCCGCCCCGAGCGGGCAGGGTGGCGGATCCCTGGGAGAGGGGCTCAGGGCCACGGGGGCCGGGTTCTTCCTTTGCGCCCTGGCGCTCTTCACCGCCTGGGCGGTGGCGGCCAGCTTGCTGGCCATCGGTCCCAAGGTGGTGAGCGAGATGCTGGGCATGACGGATCTGGGGCTGTTCGGCTATCTCGTCGCGGCCTATCTGGTCTTCTCCGGGCTTTGCCAGCTCTGGGCCCGTCGCCTTGATGCCCGTCATACCCTGCAAAGCGGCGTGCTGGCCCTGGCGCTGTGCGTACTGCTCTTTGCCGGGGCCGTTCACGGCCTGCCCAGCTGGCTGGTGGGACTCGGGCTGCTGGTGGCGGGCTATGCCCAGGGGGCCGTGTTCGTGGGCAGTGCGACCCTGATCAATCGCATCGCGCCCCCGGCCAGCCACGCGCGGCTGCTCTCCCTCTTCTATGTGATCGCCTATGTGGCGAACTGGGTACCCGTGTTGCTGGGCTGGGTGAGCGACGGGGCCGGTCTTGGCGTCGCGCTGGATCTGCCTCTTCGTCGGCAGCACCCTGACAAGCCTGGGGCTGGCCTGGGCGGTGTCTCGGCGACGCTTCGAACCCGCTGTGTGACAGGGCATCACCCATCGACCAGGACGACGCTCCCGGCATCCAGGTGGTGCATCCACTCCCGCAGGATCAGCAGGGCGGCGGCGATGCGCTTCTCCCTCGGCAACTGAGCCGATGCCAGGGGATCCCCCTCCACCATGGCGGCAAGCTGGCCGAACAACCGCTCAATGTTTTCCCGGCTCTGCACCCGGTTGCCTAGCACCTCGGCCAGGGGCTCCGGGCTTTGCAGGTGCAGCACGGGGTGGGGCGGGATCCGTGCCGCGAGGGGCATCAGCACATCCTCCACCACCATGATGGCCTGCTCAAGCTCCAGGGGCGTCGGCGGATCCCGGCGAAAGGGTCCCGGGGTCAGAGCATCGAGCCCCAGTGTCAATGCAAATGTCTGGCTGGTGCCATCGGCCGCGGTGAGCGCGACCTGGCTTCGGGTATTGCCCAGGCTCAGCAAAATGGTGTCGTGATGCTCTCTGGTCATCTGGTGTGCTCCCGGCGTTGGATGCCCCATGGATACACCCGCACGGGGCGGATTGGCGAGTCATTTCGCCCCCCATTCGGGCATCAGGGGTTGCAAAGATCCCCATGAGTGGCAATCTGGACGTCCAAACGTCTTTAAAGGAGCCCTGACATGGATATTCGTATCGTCCCCCGCGCCCTCGTACTCGCTCTCTCTCTGGTGGGGGCGAGTGCCCTTGCCAACGAGGCCCTGGTGTTCCAGACCGACTTCGGTCTCAAGGATGGCGCCGTCTCGGCCATGAAGGGGGTCGCCTTCGGGGTGGACCGCACCCTGCCGCTCCATGACCTGACCCACGAGATCCCGGCCTACAACATCTGGGAAGCCTCCTACCGCCTCTATCAGACCCTGCAATACTGGCCCGCGGGCACCGTCTTCGTCAGCGTGGTGGACCCCGGTGTCGGCACCGAACGCAAGTCGGTGGTACTGAAGACCAGGAGCGGCCACTACATCGTCAGCCCGGACAACGGCACCCTGACCCTGGTGGCGGAGCACTTCGGCATCGAGGCGGTGCGCCAGATCGACGAGAAAACCAACCGCCTCAAGGGCTCCGAGAAGTCCTACACCTTCCACGGCCGCGACGTCTACGCCTACACCGGCGCGCGCCTCGCCTCCGGTGCCATCAGCTTCGAGCAGGTGGGGCCCCTGCTGCCCGCCGAGGTGGTGACCATCCCCTATCAGCCCGCGGTGGCCGAGCAAGACGGTACCCTCAAGGGCACCATTCCGATCCTGGACGTGCAGTACGGCAACGTCTGGACCAATATCGACGACAGCCTGCTGACCAAGGCGGGTATCCACAAGGGGGACAACGCCTGCATCAGAATCAGCGAAGGGGATGCGCTGAAATACGAGGGCAAGGCCCCCTACGTCAGCAGCTTTGGCGATGTGCCGGAGGGCCAGCCCCTGGTCTACCTCAACAGCCTGTTGCAGGTGTCGGTGGCCCTGAACATGGACAGCTTCGCCGCCAAACATCAGGTGCAATCCGGCGCCAACTGGCATATCAGCCTGAAGAAGTGCAACTAGACGCTGCCAGCGGGTGCTATCCGGTACAAACGGGCATATCAGTCTGAAGAAGTGCGGATAGGGTTCAACCCTTCTGTCGGCGACATGTCTTTCGGGGCGGTGGGACTCCTGTCCACCGCCCCTTGTCGTTGGCGGTGGCGTCTTGCCAGGCCAGCCGGTTATCTCATCATTTGTCATCCTCGCTTAATAAAGCGCTGCCATGCTGTGGCCGGACGCCGTGATGACGCAATGATTGCGCCGAGATAACAAGGAAAAGCCGATGAGCCGTTTTGACGAGAAAGACAGTGCCAACCACCCCCGCGAGCAGGAGCCGGCGTTCAACCGCCTCATCGAGGCGGGTCTCAGCCGCCGTGGCTTCCTCAAAGGGGTGGGCGCCGCCAGCATGGTGGCCTTCTTTGCCGCGAGCCCCGTGGCCCAGGCCGTGGCCGCCGCAACCCGGCCGCTGCTTGGCTTCCAGGCCGTGCCCGCCTCGGTGGCCGACACCATAGTGGTGCCGCCCGGCTACAAGGCCGAGGTGCTGATCGCCTGGGGAGATGCCCTCTTCCCCGATGCCCCCGCCTTTGCCCAAAGCAACGACGCCAAGGCCCAGGCCCGCCAGTTTGGCGACAACAACGACGGTATGAGCTTCTTCCCCCTGGGCCCGGATCGCGCCCTGCTCGCCGTCAACAACGAATACACCAACTACGAATACCTGTTTGCGGATGGCGGCAAGACCCTCAGTGCAGAGGCTGTCGCCAAGGCCCAGGCGGCCCACGGGGTCTCCCTGGTGGAGCTGGTGCGCATCGATGGCAAGTGGCAGGCCAACCCCAAGGGGGCCCTCAACCGCCGCATCACCGCCACGACCCCCATGACATTGAGCGGCCCGGCGGCGGGCCATGCCCTGCTCAAGACCCAGGCCGATCCCGAAGGGCGCACCGCCCTTGGCACCTTCAACAACTGCGCCAATGGCCAGACCCCCTGGGGCACCTACCTCACCTGCGAGGAGAACTTCAACGGCTACTTCGGCAGCGAGGGCAAGCCGGAGCTGGACCAGCGCGCCGCCCGCTACGGCTTGGCCGCCGAGGATGCGGGCTTTGGCTGGCACAGGTTCGACGAGCGCTTCGATCTCGCGAAGCATCCCCAGGAGCCGCACCGCTTCGGCTGGGTGGTGGAGATCGATCCCCGCGATCCCGCCTCCACCCCGAAGAAGCGTACCGCCCTTGGCCGCTTCAAGCATGAGAATGCGGCCTTCACCATCAACCAGGATGGCCGCGCCGTGGTCTACCTCGGCGACGACGAGCGGGGGGAGCACATCTACCGCTTCGTCTCGAAGAACAAGGTGGCGCCGGGCAACGATCCTGCGAACCGGGATCTGCTGGATGAGGGCACCCTCTATGTGGCCCGCTTCGAGGCCAGGGAGGGGGAGCTCAAGGGCACTGGCCAGTGGCTGCCCCTGGTGCACGGCGAGCACGGCCTGACCCGGGAGAACGGCTTCGCCGATCAGGGGGAGGTGCTCATCTTCGCCCGGGAAGCGGCGACCCGGCTCGGCGCCACCACCATGGACAGGCCCGAGTGGGTGGCCGTGCATCCCCACAGGGCCGAGGTCTACTGCACCCTGACCAACAACAAGAACCGCGGCATCAAGGAGAACCAACCTCTGGACGGGGCCAACCCCAGGGCCGAGAACCCCTATGGCCAGATCATCCGCTGGCGCCCGATGGGGGACGATCACGGGAGCGACAGCTTCGAGTGGGATCTCTTCCTGCTGGCGGGCAACCCTGGCGTGCACAAGGAGGGGCTGATGGCGGGCAGTGCCAACATCCATCCGGACAACATGTTCAACAGCCCGGACGGCATCGGCTTCGACGAGGCGGGGCGGCTCTGGATCCAGACCGACGGCGATTACTCCAACGAGAAGCAGTTTGCCGGCATGGGCAACAACCAGATGCTGTGCGCCGATCCCGCGAGCGGCGAGGTGCGCCGCTTCCTGACCGGCCCCGTGGCCTGCGAAATAACGGGCCTCACCTTCACGCCAGACTGGCGCACCCTGTTCGTCGGGGTGCAGCACCCGGGTGAGGAAGGGGCTCCCTCCCATTTCCCGGACGGCGGCACCGCCATTCCCCGCTCCGCCGTGTTGCGGATCACCCGGGACGATGGCGGCATCATCGGCGCCTGATGGCCCGGATAACCGCCTGGCCCGTGATGACAAGAGCCGCCTTCGAGCGGCTTTTTGTCGGAGTGGCGGGCGGCAAAAAAAGACCGGGTACGGGACCCGGTCAAAGAACCCGCGCATTCAGGGAAGAAGTGCGGGCGTTCAGGCTTGGTGGCGGGGCCGGGCATCGGCCCCCGATCCGGTGTCGGGGTGAGTGGCGACACCCCGGCGTCAATGCGGGCTATTCGCGCTCCAGTGCGTGGATGGGATCCAGCCTGGCAGCCCGGCGGGCCGGGGCGAAGCCGAATATTACCCCGATCAGGCTGGCGCAGAGGCAGGCCACCCCCATGGCGGCAAGGGAGTAGCTCATCCGGACGCCGCTGCTGAAGTGGTCGAACAGTTGGCCCAGCACCAGGGAGAGGACGATGCCGAGCACGCCCCCCAGCAGGCAGATCAGCACGGCTTCAATGAGGAACTGCTGCTGGATGTCCCGGGTCCGTGCGCCGACCGCCATCCGCACCCCTATCTCCCGGGTGCGCTCGGTGACCGAGACCAACATGATGTTCATCACCCCTATGCCCCCGACGATCAGGGAAATGAGGGCGATGAGGGCGATCAGCGTGGTCAGGGTGGCGCTGGTCTGGCTGATGGTCTGGCGGATGCTGTCGGTGTTGAGCAGGAAGAAGTCCTGGCTGCCGTGGCGCAGGGTGAGCAGGCGGCTGATGCCGTCCTGGGCGGCGTCCAGGCTCACCTCGTCTTTGACCCGCACGCTGATGCTGCGCAGATGGCTCTGCCCCAGCAGGCGGCTCATGGCGGTGGTATGAGGGATCCAGACGTTGAGGGTCTCGTCGCTGCCAAAGCCGCTCTGGTTCTTGATGGCGACCCCGATCACCCGGCAGGGCAGATCCCCCAGCAGGATCACCTGGCCCAGGGGGGACTGGGTCGGGGCGAACAGCTTGTCCCGGGTGTGCTCGTCGATCACCACCTCCTGGGCCAGGCTCTCCTCGCTCTGGCGATCAAAGCCCATGCCCTGGGCCAGGCGATAGCCCCTGACCTGGAAGAACTGGGCGCCGACGCCGTTGATGGTGCCGGAGACGGCAGTGCTGCCAAGGCGCAGGGTGGCGCTGGTGCTGAGGCTGGGGGTGACGCTGTGCACGTAGTCCAGCCGGGCGATGGCCTCGGCGTCCCCGATCCGCAACGTCTGTATGGTAGCGGAGCGCATGTCCCCGAAGCCGCGGCCGGGGAACACCTCCAGGGTGCTGGTGCCCATGGCGTTGATGTTCTCCAGCACCCGCTCCCGGGAGCCCTGGCCGAGGGCCACCACGGTCACCACCGAGGCGATACCTATGATGATGCCGAGCATGGTGAGAAAGGTGCGCAGACGCTGGGCGACCATGGCCTTGAGGGCCATCTGCAGGGCATTGCCGAGCCCCGCCATCAGCGGGGTCTTCCCCCTGGCGGACGTCTTGGTGGCGGCCTGGGTCGCCTGGGAAAGGGCCTGTGGTTCGCGCGTGCGGCGATCGGCGATCACCCGGCCATCTTTCAGTTCGATGATCCGCTCGGCGTGGCGGGCGATGTCCATGTCGTGGGTGACGATCACCAGGGTGTGGCCCTGGCGATGCAGGGCCTGAAGGCTCGCCATCACCTCGGCGCCGCTCTGGCTGTCGAGGGCCCCGGTCGGCTCGTCGGCCAGGATCACCTCGCCGCCGTTGATGAGGGCGCGGGCGATGCTGACCCGCTGCTGCTGGCCGCCGGAGAGCTGGCTTGGCTTGTGTTCGAGCCGGCTGGCGAGGCCGAAGCGGGTCAGCAGGGCCTCGGCCCGCTGGCGTCGCTCGGCCGGATCCAGACCGGCGTAGAGGGCGGGCACCTCCACATTGGTGCGGGCATCGAGATCCGCCAGCAGGTGATAACGCTGGAAAATGAAGCCGAAGTGCTCCCGGCGCAGGGCGGCGAGCTCGTCCCGGCTGAGGGTGGCAGTGTCGCGCCCGGCCACTAGATAGGCCCCCTCGCTCGGCTGATCCAGGCAGCCCAGCAGGTTCATCAGGGTGGATTTGCCGGAGCCCGAAGCGCCGACGATGGCCACCATCTCTCCACGGGCGATCGCCAGATCGATGCCATCGAGCACGGTGACGGTGCGCTCACCCTCTTTGAAGTGGCGGCGGATGCCCCGCAGTTGCAACAAGGCGCCCATGGTCACATCCCCATGGGGGGCGGCATGCCCCCGGCGGCGTTGCTCTGGCCTGCACTCACTTCGCTGACGATGACCTGCTCACCGGCGCTCAGGCCCGACAGGATCTGGGCATCCACCTTGTTTTTCAGGCCGACCTTGACCCGGCGCAGGCTGATCCGGCCTCCGTCGTCGATCACCCTGACCTGATCCCCCTGCAGGGCGATGGCCGGGATCACCAGCGCATCTTTGAGCCGGGCGACCACCAGATAGACCTGGGCCGTCATGCTGATCCTGAGCTGACCATCCTGGTTGGGCACCTCGAACAGGCCGTGATAATAGATGGCGCTGCTGTCGCTGCTGCTGGTGGTATCGTCGTCATTGATGGTGTCGGGGGCGGGCTCGATGGCCCGCAGGGATCCCTCGAAGCGGCGCTGGCTGTTGCCAAGAATGGTGAAATAGACCGGCATGCCGACCCGGACGTTGATGACGTCGGCCTCGGAGATCCTGGCCTCCACCGTCATGGTGTCGAGCTGGGCGATCTTGAGCAGGGTAGGGGTGCTCTGGCTGGCGTTGAGGGTCTGCCCCTCCTCCACCGGCATGGCCACCACGGTACCGGAGAGGGGGGCCAGGATCCGGGTATACCCCAGGTTGACCCGGGCTGTGTCCACCGCGATCTCGGCCTGCACCCGCTGGGCGTTGAGGGCCCGGATATCGGCCAGGGTCTCGTCCAGGGTCGCCTTGGCGCTGTCATGGTCGGCCGTGCTGCCAAGACCTCTTGCGACGATCTGCTGCTGGCGCTGGTATGCCAGGCGGGCATTGCGAAGGGTGGCCTCTTTGGAATCCAGCTGGGCCTGGAGGTTGTCGCGCTGGGCCAGGGCATCCTTGAGGGCGTTCTGCTGGGGCAGATCGTCGATCTCGACCAGCAGATCCCCCTGTTTGACCTCCTGCCCCAGAGTCACGTGCAGCCGCTTGATCTGGCCAGACACCTGGGCGCCCACGCTCACCTGCTTGCGCGCCTTCAGGGTGCCGTCCGCCATGATGAGCTGCTCCAGATCCCGGGTCTTTGCGCTGGCGGTGATGTAGTCGCTGGCGGGTGCCTTGGCCTGGGGGCGCCAGGCCAGCCACAGGGCGAGGGCGCACAGAGGCAGCAGCCAGAAGAGACGAGGGGAGAACGTGGGCATGACAACCTGTATCCTGAATGACGGTAACGGCGGCACTCTACCCCAGAGCCGGGTTAAGGCTCTTTGCGTCAAGCGTAAGGGTTTCGTAAAAATGGCTGCCAAGTGCGTGGCAAGCGGCGAAAATGGCCGCCGACAAGGGAGACCGCATATGAAGATCCTGCTGGTGGATGACGATGCCGAACTGGGCGCCATGTTGAGTGAATACCTCGGGGGAGAGGGGTTTGATACCACCCAGGTGCTGACCGGAGGGGAAGGGGTGCACCATGCCCTGTCCGGCCGTTACAGCGCCCTGCTGCTGGACGTGATGCTGCCGGATCTGGGGGGCACCGAGGTGCTGCGCCAGGTGCGCCAGCGCAGCCGTCTGCCGATCATCATGCTGACCGCCAAGGGGGACAACGTGGATCGAGTGGTGGGACTGGAGATGGGGGCCGATGACTATGTGCCCAAACCCTGCTACCCCAGGGAGCTGGTGGCCCGGCTGCGGGCCGTTCTGCGGCGGGTCAACGAGGGGGGGAGCGCAACCCCCTCGCCGGATGCCCTCATCCTGGGGGATCTGACGGTCACGCCGGCCAACCGGGTCTGTCTCTGGCAGGGGGAGCCGCTGGAGCTGACCGCCACCGAGTTCAACATGCTGGTGTTGCTGGTGCGAGCACCGGAGCAGGTGGTTACCAAGGACACCCTCTCCCTGCAAGGGGTGGGGCGCCCGCGGGAGGCCTATGATCGCAGCGTCGATGTGCACATCTGCAACCTGAGGCAGAAACTGCAGCAGAAGGCGGGGGAGGCCGTCACCATAGAGACGGTGCGCAGCATAGGGTACAAGATACGGTGATCCTCAAGGGACGTTTGTTCTGGAAGATTCTGCTGGGGTTCTGGCTGGCCATCGTGCTGGTCAGCCAACTGCTCTGGCTCGGTTTTCGTGCCGAGCGTGCTCCCCCGGAAGAGCACCAGGCCCAGCAGTTGGCGAGCCAGCATCTGGAGATGGCGGCAGCCGTGCTGGCAAAGGGGGGAATCGAGGCTGCGACGGCATTGAGCCAGGCCATGTCGCCGCCGTTGCTGCAGATAACACTCCTCGATGTCTCCGATGCGCCTCCCCGGCCAGCGCCCCGGGCATCCAGGCTGCCAGCCTCCGGGGAACCTGGCCCGGGCACCGTGCTGACACGCACAGTGATTGCCAGCGACGGGCAGACCTATCTGCTGCAGACCAGAGCGGACCCGCGTATCCTCCCCGGCGGGCCGGCCCCCGGCCCCCTCTCCTGGCTCAACATTCCCCCGCCCATGCTCTGGATTGGCGGCCTGGGGGGACTCTTGTTCAGCATTCTGTTCGCCTGGCACCTGACCCGGCCCATGAACGCCCTGAGGCGCAGCTTCGATCGGGTGGCCAGGGGGGATCTGGGGGTGCGGCTGTGGCCCGCCCTGCGCTGGCGTCGGGACGAACTGACGGAGGTGGCGCAGGAGTTCGATCTCATGGTGGAGCGGTTGCAGCAGCTGGTCGAGGGGCGTGAGCAGCTGCTCCACGACGTCTCCCACGAGCTGCGATCCCCCCTGGCCCGCATCCAGATGGCCATCGGCCTGGCGGAGCAGCGCCCGGAGAAGGCAAGCGACGCCCTGGCGCGGATCCGGCTCGAGACGGAGCGCATGGACAGGATGATAGGGGAGCTGCTGACCCTCTCCCGTGCCGAGCAGGGCCACGGGCTTGAGCAGAGCCACTACGACCTGCTGGCGCTGGTGGAGACCGTCGTCCAGGATGCCAGGTTCGAAGCCCAGCAATCCGGGGTCGAGATAGGGCTCGAGGCGGCGCTGGGGGAGGGTTGCCTCCTGCTGGGGCATGCGGAGCTGGTGCGCCGCGCCGTGGAGAACGTGGTGCGCAACGCCCTGCGTTTCTCGCAGTCGGGCCAGATGGTGAGTGTTCGCTTGCTGCGCCTGGGCCAGGAGGTGCAGCTCTCCATCGCCGATCGGGGGCCCGGGGTGGAGGAGGGGAAGCTGGCGGGGATCTTCGACCCCTTCGTGCGCATCGGCTCACCCGGCATGGGCAAGGGCTACGGGCTCGGGCTCGCCATCGCCCGCAAGGCGGTGATTCTGCAGGGGGGCACCATCCAGGCGCGCAATCGCGCACAGGGGGGGCTGAGAGTGACCATGACGCTGCCCCTGCATGAGCCCTCCTGAGGTACGCGGCTCAGGCCGGAGTGTAAACACCCCGGTAATGAAAGAGGGGGCCAAGGCCCCCTGTTCGTATCTGTTCCTCCGTGCGATTCAGCGCAGCGCCGCTGGCGACGGCACCTCGGTGTAGCGCCCGTCTATTTCTCGCAGGTAGTAGTGACCCTCCCTGACGCAATAGCGGCGGCCATCCAGATCCAGGGGGATGAGCCCTGTCTCTGCCACCACCAGGATCTGAGGAGGCGGGGAGACCACCACATAGTGGTTCTCCTGCCGGCGGTAGAAGATGCCGTCGAGCACATAGTAGGTGAGCCCGGCCAGCAGCAAGGTTTCCACCCCTCCCGGCAGCCTGTCGACGGGGTGGCCGAAGCCGGGGCCAGCCCCATGGCCGTACTGCGGGGCAGGGCTCTCCCATCCGCCCGGTCTGCCCATGTTCCCCGGACCCGCCATAGCGGGCAGGGCGATGGCCATGGCAAGCAGCCAGAGTGAAGGGCGGTGCAGACTCATCTCACTGCCCTTTGAGCGGCGCACCGGCGGGCTGGGGTTTGAGTGGCTGGGGCGGCAGTTCGCGCACGCTGACCGTGACCTCGTAGCGGGTATCCGGCTTGGCGGCATCAATGTTTTTGGACAGCGCCTGGACCAGGGCCTGGGGATCCGCACCCTGCTTGCTGGCGTGATAGAGCACGGAGGGGGGCGGTGTCATGGGACCTCCCTGGCGGGCGCCCATCGGGGGCGGCATCTCGCCGGCATGAAGGAGCGTGGTGCCCAGCAGCAGGGCAAGGGCGACAGGATAGCGTGACATGATGATGACTCCATTGATGGGAACGCCCCCATCAAACGCGACGCGTGCGCCCGGCTCAACCACCTTTACACCCTCTTTTCGCCCTCTTTACAGTTGTGACAACGGGCGCCGTGGCGCCCGTTGTGTGTCGTGAACCGTTCGCCGGATCAAAACTCGTTGGAGAGCGCCTTGTAACCCCTGACCAGGTCGATGTTGGTGTGAGCCACATCCTCGGAGAACTCGGTGGCGTCCACGGTGACGCGCGGGATCTGCGCCAGATCGCTCTGCTGGTTGATGCGGGTGGTGGAGGGGACATAGAAGCCGGGGGGAATATCGCAGCCATCGACCACGGAGTTGTGGCGCACCACGGACCCTTCGCCGATGTGGCAGTTGAACAGCACGCTGTTGAAGCCGATGAAGACCCGGTTACCCACTTCGCAGGGGCCGTGGACGATGCTGCGGTGGGCGATGGAGCTGAACTCGCCGATGGTGACGGCAGCGCCGGATTTTGAGTGGATGACGACGCCATCCTGAATGTTGGAGTTGGCGCCGATGACGATGGGTTCCATGTCACCGCTCTCGTCCACTTCGTCTGCGCGGATCACGGCATAGGGGCCGACAAACACGTTCTCCTTGATGATCACCTTGCCACAGATGATGGCGGTCTTGTCGATATAGGCGGATTCGTCGATAACGGGCAGGTGACCTGAGGGATTCTTGCGGATCATGTTACGTCCTGTTGCTGATGAAATCGGGGAAACGTGGCGCGTCATGAAGGCCCGCCGGAGAGCCAGCTTACGCCTCTGATCCGGCAGGGGAAACCTTTTACTGGTCTGACCCACAGTGAGTAAGGCCATTTTGAGCGATTGTTCTTTGACTCCCTGTTATGGGAGCATGAGGGCGCAAAATGGGGCGCCACCGGGTGCAAAGAGATGAGGGGGAACGAGAGATGAAGCAGGTCATGGTATGGCTGGTGGGGTCGCTGTTGTGGATCTCCGCCGCCCAGGGCAAAGGCTATGCGGGGGAGTTTGACTATTACGCCATGGCACTCTCCTGGTCGCCCGAGCATTGCGCCATCAAGCCAGGGGATCGGGAGCAGTGCGCCCGCAAGCTGGGGTTCGTGCTGCATGGGCTCTGGCCCCAGTATCAGCGTGGCTACCCCGCCAGCTGCACCCGCGAGCGGCTGGATGCGGACATGGAGCAGCAGTTTGCCGGGCTCTACCCCAGCCGCTTCCTCTATCGCCATGAATGGGAGAAGCACGGCACCTGTTCCGGGCTGAGCCAGGAGGCATTTCACCAATTGGCCAGCGATCTGCGCCAGAAGGTGAAGATCCCGGCCGACTATCAATCGCCGGAAGAGCCGCTGAGAAAAAACAGCTTCCAGCTCAAGGCCGATCTGGCGAGCGCCAACGAGTGGCTGGCCCCCGATAACATCACGGTGGCCTGCGCTGATGGGGGCCGCTTCCTGCGGGAGATCTACATCTGCATCAACAAGCAGGGGACGGATGCCGTTCCCTGCTCCGACGAGATGCAGAAGCGGGAGCGCCGCTCCTGTGGCCAGCCGGACTTCCTGCTGCGCAGCGTGCGTTGACACTTCACGTTCGGGCCCTTCGCGGGCCCGATGTGCCATGAACCTCAAGGAGCCTGATGGATGAAAGCGAAGACAGGATGTCTGGCCGGGAACTGGACAGGCGATATCGCCAGACGACGTGTCAGCACGTCAGGTGCGCTATGCCGACTCAACCCGCCTCTGGCGTACAGGCAGACTCACCATCAGAAACAGGAAACCGTCATATGACGCTCTTTGCCGAACTGGGGATGCGCTATCCCGTCATTCAGGCCCCCATGGCGGGCGTGCAGGACAGCGCCCTGGCGATGGCGGCGACCAGTGCGGGGGCACTGGGCTCCCTGCCTGCCGCCATGCTGGGTGGTGCCGATCTGCGCCAGGAGCTGAGCCGTCTCGCCGCCAGCGGGCCGGGCCCATACAACATCAACTTCTTTTGCCATCGGCAGCACGAGCCGGAACCGGCAGCGGAGCAGCGCTGGCGCCACGTACTGTTACCCTATTACGCCGAGTTCGGGGTGGATGCCGCTGCGCCGTCGCGAGCCCCCTCTCGGGCCCCCTTCAATGACGAGCATGCGGCCCTGCTTGCAGAGTTCAGACCTGCCGTGGTCAGTTTCCACTTCGGCTTGCCCGAGCCCGAATTGCTTGCCCAGGTAAAAGCCACAGGCGCAAAAGTGTTTGCCAGCGCCACCACGGTGGCAGAAGCGCAGTGGCTTGCTGACCACGGAGCCGATGCCGTCATCGTCCAGGGGCTGGAGGCGGGTGGCCATCGCGGCCATTTCCTGAGTGAGGATCTCAGCTTGCAGCAGGGCACCTTTACCCTTCTGCCACAGGTAGTGGCGGCAGTAGCGATCCCGGTCATCGCTGCAGGAGGCATCGTGGATGGAAAGGGCATCAGAGCCGCCCTTGCTCTGGGAGCGAGCGCCGTGCAGGTGGGAACGGCGTTCCTCTGTTGCCACGAGGCGACGACCTCGCCCCTGCACCGTGCGGCGCTGCAGGGGAGGCATGGCCAACACACCGCACTGACCAATCTGTTCAGCGGCCGTCCGGCGCGGGGGATAGTCAACCGCTTGATGCGGGAACTCGGCCCCCTTTCGGTGCTGCCGCCAGACTTCCCGTATGCCAGCGGCGCATTGGCTCCGTTGCGTGCCGCAGCCGAAAAGGCGGGTGACCGCGGTTTCTCGCCACTCTGGGCCGGGCAGAATATATCGGGTTGCCGCTCCATGGCGGCAGCCGAGCTGATCGCTGCCTGGGTTGCTGAGGCAGGACTGGTCTGAGCGTCACTTTGCGATTCTCTTCCTTTATATACGGATTGATATGATCAGCAACCCTTCGAACAGGAGACGGTCAGAGAGGAACGGGAGGTAATAGGGGGCAGAATGAGCCCTTCTGGGGCTTGCCCTGTGGGTAAGTCTGTATAAAAACTGTGTTTTGATATGAATAACTAAGAATTGGCATTTTTTCGCAATTTTATTGCGATGAGAGCTTGCCAATGTGATCTATGTCTCTATAATGCGCCTCCATCGACAGGGCAAGCGGCAACGCAAACAAGCCAGTCGGTGCCTCGAAAAAGCCTCGTAAAATAAGGCTTGACTCGAGAAGGCGGTTGAGTAGAATGCCACTCCCGCAGCAGCCAAAAGCTGCGTCGCTCTTTAA
>NZ_JAPDBP010000016.1:0-120944 GCF_027705305.1 Aeromonas sp. QDB17 | reverse complement strand
TGATATCAAAAATTGTTTTTGATGCTCGATGCTGTGAGTGCCCACACAGATTGCTTGATTCAAATTGTTAAAGAGCGACGCAGCTTTTGGCTGCTGCGGGAGTGGCATTCTACTCAACCGCCTTCTCGAGTCAAGCCTTATTTTTACAGGCTTTTCGAGGCTATCGACTCAGGCTTTGCGTTGCCGCTTGCCCTGTCGATGGAGGCGCATTATAGGGAGCGAATTCGTTCTGGCAACCCCTCCTCTGCAATAAAATTGCAAAAATCGGCACTTTTTTAGTTATTCATATCCAAGCACAGCTTTTATACAACCTTATCCACAGAAACAAGTCCTCAACGGCACTATAGCCGCCACACTCCATGACTCATGGCCTACTTATACGACAAATGAAGGATGACATTGCCCTACTCTGGACTATGCAACAGAACCCCTGTCGTTTAGGCAGAGATAAACGACTTAAATATAGAGACTATTGAAAAATCATCTCTCACTTACAAAACGAGGCAGTAAAGGCAGTAAAGGCAGTAAAGGCAGTAAAGGCAGTAAAGGCAGTAAAGGCAGTAAAGGCAGTAAAGGCAGTAAAGGCAGTAAAGGCAGTAAAGGCAGTAAAGGCAGTAAAGGCAGTAAAGGCAGTAAAGGCAGTAAAGGCAGTAAAGGCAGTATCAGAATCCACTAAAAGAAAAGCCGGGACAAGCCCGGCTTTTTCTTTTATCACTCAGCAGCTGCTTCAGCAGCGGCCGGGCGGTCTACCAGCTCAATGTAAGCCATAGGAGCGTTGTCGCCAGCACGGAAACCGCATTTCAGAATGCGAGTATAACCGCCGGCGCGCTCCAGGTAGCGCGGGCCCAGTTCATTGAACAGCTTAGCCACGATCGCGTTATCGCGAGTACGGGCAAATGCCAGGCGACGATTAGCTACGCTATCAGTCTTGGCAAGGGTGATCAGCGGTTCAACTACACGACGCAGCTCTTTTGCCTTAGGCAGAGTCGTCTTGATGATCTCATGACGAACCAGGGAGCTGGCCATGTTGCGGAACATAGCCTGACGATGGCTGCTGTTCCGGTTCAGTTGACGACCACTCAAACGATGGCGCATGACCTTATCCTTCTAACTAAATCTGTGAAACCCGTAATCTGGATTACTCGTCAGCGATGCTGGCGGGCGGCCAGTTCTCAAGGCGCATGCCAAGAGACAGACCACGGGAGGCCAACACGTCCTTGATCTCAGTCAGGGACTTCTTACCGAGGTTAGGAGTCTTAAGCAACTCAACTTCGGTACGCTGTACCAGATCACCAATATAGTGGATAGCTTCTGCCTTCAGACAGTTCGCTGAACGAACTGTCAGCTCCAAATCATCGACAGGACGCAGCAGAATCGGATCAAACTCGGGTTTCTCTTCTTTCTTCTCGGGCACGCTGACATCGCGCAGATCCACGAAGGCTTCCAGTTGCTCTGCCAGAATAGTGGCGGAACGACGGATGGCTTCTTCCGGATCCAGAGTACCATTGGTCTCCATGTCGATAACCAGCTTGTCCAAGTCGGTGCGCTGTTCCACACGTGCCGCCTCGACATTGTAGGCGATGCGAACGATGGGGCTGAACGCGGAGTCCAGCAGCAGGCGACCGATGGGACGCTCTTCATCATCGTTGTGAACACGAGCAGAAGCAGGCACATAACCACGACCGCGCTGAACTTTCAGGCGCATGCTGATCTCAGCATTTGCACCAGTCAGGTGGCAGATTACGTGCTCCGGGTTTACGATCTCGACTTCATCACCGTGAGTGATATCACCAGCGGTAACGGGGCCTGTTCCAGACTTGGTCAGGGACAGAGTTACCTCGTCCTTGCCTTCCAGCTTCACAGCGATACCTTTCAGGTTGAGCAGGATTTCAAGAATGTCTTCCTGTACACCTTCTTTGCTGCTGTACTCGTGCAGTACTCCGTCGATCTCGACTTCAGTAACCGCACAACCGGGCATAGATGACAGCAAAATACGACGCAGGGCATTGCCCAGCGTATGGCCAAAGCCACGCTCAAGCGGCTCGAGAGTCACTTTCGCGTGAGTCGGGCTAACTTGCTCGATGTCAACTAGCCGCGGTTTAAGAAAATCTGTTACAGAACCCAGCATTGTGTCCTCTCTTTAGAAGCTAGCTTTACTTGGAGTAAAGCTCGACGATCAGCTGTTCGTTAATGTCGGCAGACAGGTCGGAACGCTCCGGCAGGCGCTTGAAGGCACCTTCCATCTTAGCAGCGTCAACCTCTACCCAAGTCGGCTTCTCGCGCTGACCAGCAACTTCCAGGGAAGCTTTGATACGCGCTTGCTTCTTAGCCTTCTCGCGAACGCAGATCACGTCCTCAGGGGATACCTGGAAAGAAGGAACATTCACAACGCGGCCGTTTACCATGATGGCTTTGTGGCTCACCAGCTGACGAGATTCAGCACGAGTGGCGCCGAAGCCCATGCGGTAGACGACGTTGTCCAGACGACCTTCCAGCAGCTGCAACAGGTTTTCACCGGTGTTACCCTTTTGACGGGCAGCGTCGCGGTAGTAGTTGCGGAACTGTTTTTCCAATACGCCGTAGATACGACGTACTTTTTGTTTCTCGCGCAGTTGCACACCGTAGTCGGACAGACGCGCTTTACGCGCACCGTGTTGACCAGGAACGGTGTCAATCTTGCACTTAGAATCAATCGCACGAACACCAGACTTCAGGAAGAGGTCGGTGCCCTCACGACGGCTAAGCTTAAGCTTAGGACCGATATATCTTGCCATCTTCTTTCTCCAACAATCCTAGACCAAGTAGCTACAGCGTTACACGCGGCGCTTCTTGGGAGGACGACAACCGTTGTGCGGGATCGGAGTCACATCAGTAATGTTAGTGATGCGGAAACCAGCCGCGTTCAGAGCGCGGATGGAAGACTCACGACCGGGACCCGGACCTTTGACCATGACTTCCAGGTTCTTCACGCCGTATTCTTTGGCGATCTCACCAGCACGCTCAGCAGCTACCTGGGCAGCAAACGGAGTGGACTTACGGGAACCACGGAAACCGGAACCACCAGAGGTAGCCCAAGACAGAGCATTGCCCTGACGGTCAGTAATGGTCACGATTGTGTTGTTGAAAGATGCATGAACGTGCGCAATACCGTCGCTCACTTGCTTTTTAACGCGCTTGCGAGCACGAGTCGGAGTTTTAGCCATTTTCTACCTTCCCGTTACTTCTTGATAGCCTTGCGCGGACCCTTACGGGTACGAGCGTTGGTCTTGGTACGTTGACCACGAACAGGCAGGCTACGACGGTGACGCAAACCACGGTAGCAACCCAGATCCATCAATCGCTTGATGTTCATGGAAATCTGACGACGCAGGTCACCTTCGACGGTGAATTTACCTACTTGTTCACGCAGACTCTCGATCTGAGCTTCGTCCAGGTCTTTAATTTTCACATTCTCAGCGATACCGGCTGCGGCACAGATGGCCTTGGAGCGGGTACGACCGACGCCATAAATAGCAGTCAACGCAATGACTGCATGTTTATGGTCAGGAATGTTAATGCCAGCGATACGGGCCACTATTCACTCCTACATATAGTAGATAACGACCACCACAAAGCCCGTGAGCGGATACGTGGCGGTCAACCAATACACAACAAAAGTTGGCTGGCTATATTAGCCAGCACAACTATTTGTTGCAAGTACTAACCGTAAAAAATTAGCCTTGGCGCTGTTTATGCTTTGGCTCGCTGCAAATCACACGCACCACACCGTGACGCTTGATGATTTTGCAGTTACGGCAGATTGCCTTAACGGAAGCACGAACTTTCATTGCTTAACTCCGTAACTACGCCGACCTTTAGCGGCCGTAGCCCTTCAGGTTGGCCTTCCTCAGGACGTCGCCATATTGATGAGACATCATATGGGTCTGAACCTGAGCCATGAAGTCCATGATAACTACCACGATAATCAGCAGCGAGGTGCCACCGAAGTAGAACTGTACGTTCCAGGCAGTCATCAGGAACTGGGGTACCAGACAGATAAAGGTAATATAGAGCGCACCTGCCAATGTCAGGCGAGTCATAACCTTATCGATGTAACGTGCTGTCTGCTCGCCCGGGCGGATCCCCGGGATAAAGGCTCCACTCTTCTTCAGGTTATCTGCTGTCTCGCGGGGGTTGAACACCAGCGCGGTATAGAAGAAGCAGAAGAAGATAATGGCTGCTGCATAGAGCATCTCGTACAAGGGCTGACCCGGCTGCAGGACCATAGAGACCTGTTGCAGGATGTCAGCGATCTTGCCCTCGCCCTGACCAAACCAGGAGGTAATGGTACCCGGGAAGAGGATGATGCTGGATGCGAAAATCGCAGGAATCACACCGGCCATATTCACTTTCAACGGCAGGTGTGTGCTTTGCGCAGCGAATACCTGGCGGCCTTGTTGACGCTTGGCATAGTTAACGACGATACGACGCTGACCACGCTCCACGAACACCACAAAGTAAGTCACAGCGAAAACAATCAAGCCCAGCAACAACAACAGCAGGATGTGCAATTCCCCTTGACGTGCCTGTTCGGCCGTAGCGCCAATGGCATGAGGCAGACCGGCGACGATACCTGTGAAGATAATCAACGAGATACCATTACCAATCCCACGCTCGGTAATCTGTTCACCCAACCACATCAAGAACATGGTACCGGTGACCAGACTCACAACGGCTGTGAAATAGAAGCCCAAACCCGGATGAGTCACGAGTCCTTGCATCATATTCGGCAGACCGGTTGCAATACCAATGGCCTGGAACGTTCCCAAAACCAGCGTGCCCCAACGGGTATATTGGCTAATCTTGCGACGGCCGGATTCACCTTCTTTCTTGAGTTCAGCAAGAGCAGGGTGAACCACAGTCAGCAACTGGATAATGATCGACGCCGAAATGTACGGCATGATCCCCAGTGCAAGAATAGAAGCACGCGAGAGTGCACCACCACTGAACATGTTGAACATCTCAATGATGGTGCCCTTCTGTTGTTGGAACAACTCGGCCAGTACGGCGGCGTCAATACCAGGGATCGGCACATAAGAGCCTGCACGGAACACGATAATTGCCCCGAGAACGAAGAGCAGACGGCTCTTCAGTTCGCTCAGACCACCTTGTGCTTTAACATCCAATCCTGGTTTCTTAGCCATTGTACTGATTATTCCTCGATTTTACCGCCAGCGGCCTCGATGGCTGCACGTGCACCCTTGGTGACGGACAGACCACGAACGGTCACAGCACGGTCAATGTTGCCAGACAGAACAACTTTAGCAAACACGATGTTTTTGGTAATAACACCGGCTTGCTTCAGAGTGCTCACGTCGACCACATCACCTTCTACCAGGGCGATTTCATTCAGGCGCACTTCGGCAGAAACCAAAGATTTGCGAGAGAAGAAACCGAACTTCGGCAGACGGATTTTTAAAGGCATCTGGCCGCCTTCGAAACCGTTGCGGACCTTGCCGCCACCGGAACGAGAGGTCTGACCTTTAACACCACGACCACCGGTCTTGCCCAGACCAGAACCGATACCACGGCCCGGACGGTGCTTGACGCGCTTGGAGCCAGCGGCCGGAGACAGAGTATTCAGACGCATGCTTAGCCCTCCACCTTAACCATGTAATAAACCTGGTTGATCATGCCGCGTACGCAGGGAGTATCTTCCAGCTCAACGGTGTGACCAATGCGACGCAGACCCAGACCACGCAGAGTCGCCTTGTGCTTTGGCAGACGGCCGATAGAGCTGCGAGTTTGAGTTACTTTTACAGTGTTAGCCATGTCGCATTACCCCAGAATTTCTTCAACGCGCAGACCACGCTTGGCCGCGATCTGTTCCGGTGATTGACCGTGAACCAGAGCGTCGACAGTTGCGCGAACAACGTTGATTGGGTTGGTGGAACCGTAGGTCTTGGCCAGCACGTTGTGGATACCAGCAACTTCCAGTACGGCACGCATGGCGCCGCCTGCAATGATACCAGTACCTTGGGAGGCCGGCTTCATGAACACGGTGGAGCCAGAGTGAACGCCACGCACCGGGTGGTGCAGGGTGCCGTTGTTCAGCTCAACCTTGTTCAGGTTACGCTTAGCCTGTTCCATCGCCTTTTGAATGGCGGCCGGAACTTCACGGGCCTTACCGTAACCGTAACCTACACGGCCGTTACCATCACCCACCACGGTCAACGCGGTGAAGGACATGATACGACCACCTTTAACAGTTTTCGAAACACGGTTTACTGCAATGAGCTTTTCTTGCAGTTCGCCGGCTTGAGATTCGACTTTAGCCATCTTCGACTCCTAGCTTAGAACTGAAGACCAGCGTCACGAGCAGCGGCAGCCAGAGCGGCTACACGACCGTGATACTTGAAACCGGAACGATCGAAAGATACGTTCTGAACGCCTTTGGCAATAGCACGCTCAGCGATAGCCTTACCTACAGCGGTAGCAGCATCTGCGTTACCGGTGTATTTCAGAGCTTCACTGATGGCTTTCTCTACTGTGGAAGCAGAGGCCAGAACTTCGGAACCGTTGGCTGCAATAACCTGCGCATAGATATGACGCGGGGTACGGTGAACAACCAGACGGGTAGCTCCCAGTTCCTGCATCTTTTTCCGAGCACGAGTAGCACGACGGAGACGAGCTGCTTTCTTGTCCATAGTGTTACCTTACTTCTTCTTAGCTTCTTTAGTACGCACTTGCTCGTTGGCATAGCGTACACCCTTGCCCTTGTAGGGCTCCGGAGCGCGGTAAGCACGGATATCGGCGGCGACTTGGCCAACCAGCTGCTTGTCCACACCACGCAGAACGATCTCGGTGGCGGACGGACATTCAGCGGTGACACCAGCCGGCAGCGCATGCTCTACCGGGTGAGAGAAGCCCAGTGCCAGCGCAACAGCATTGCCCTTGATGGAGGCTTTGTAACCTACACCAACCAGCTGCAGCTTGCGCTCGAAGCCTTGGGTAACACCGACTACCATGTTGTTGACCAATGCACGGGCAGTACCGGCCTGAGCGTCAGCACCAGCGATGCCGTCGCGCGGGGCGAACTTCAGTACATTGTCTTCTTTGGTCACTTCTACACCGGCGTGGATGGAACGAACCAGGGAACCCTTGCCACCTTTGATGGACAGTTCTTGGCCGTTCAGAGTCACCTCTACGCCAGCAGGAATAGTGACGGGTGCCTTAGCAACGCGAGACATTTCCGACCTCCTATTAAGCGACGTAGCAGATGATCTCACCACCCATGCTTGCCTTGCGGGCAGCACGGTCGGTCATCACACCTTTAGACGTGGACACGATAGCAACACCGAGACCGCCCATGACTTTCGGCAGATCAGTAGTGCGCTTGTAAATACGCAGGCCGGGACGGCTCACGCGTTGGATCAGTTCTACAACCGGCTTGCCCTGGAAATACTTCAGTTCGATTTCCAGTTCCGGTTTCACGTCACCAGCTACGTTGTAGCCAGCGATGTAACCTTCTTCTTTCAGCACTTTGGCGATAGCCACTTTCAGCTTGGAAGAAGGCATGGAAACCGCAACTTTGCTCGCCGCCTGACCGTTACGGATGCGGGTCAGCATATCCGCGATCGGATCTTGCATGCTCATAGTCTAACTCCCGAGATTCTTACCAAGAGGCCTTTTTGAGGCCCGGAATTTCGCCCTTCATGGCATGCTCACGCACCTTGATGCGAGAGAGGCCAAACTTCCGCAGGAAACCGTGCGGACGACCAGTGATGTTGCAACGGTTACGCTGGCGGGACGGACTGGAATCACGGGGCAGCTGTTGCAGTTGCAAGACAGCATCCCAACGCGCTTCTTCAGAAGCGTTCATATCAACGATGATAGCTTTCAGCTCGGTACGCTTGGTCGCGAACTTGGCTGCCAGCTTCGCACGCTTTGCTTCACGTGCTTTCATGGATGTTTTAGCCATAACCCTAACCTTACTTGCGGAATGGGAAGTTAAAGGCAGCCAGCAGAGCACGGCCTTCTTCGTCGGTATTCGCGGAAGTGGTGATGGTGATATCCAGACCACGGACGCGATCGACCTTGTCATAGTCGATTTCCGGGAAGATGATTTGCTCACGCACGCCCATGGAGTAGTTACCACGGCCATCGAACGCCTTGGCGTTCAGACCACGGAAGTCACGGATACGCGGTACGGAGATGCAAATCAGCCGTTCCAGGAACTCCCACATACGCTCGCCACGCAGGGTTACTTTACAACCTATCGGGTAGCCTTCACGAATCTTGAAGCCCGCAACAGATTTGCGTGCTTTGGTGATCAGCGGCTTCTGACCGGAAATGGCAGCCATATCGGCAGCAGCATTTTCCAGCAACTTCTTGTCAGAGATCGCTTCACCAACACCCATGTTCAGGGTGATTTTCTCGATCCGAGGGACTTGCATGATAGTCTTGTAACCGAACTGCTTGGACAGTTCATTTACTACATCGGATTTGTAGTAATCATGCAGTTTCGCCATCGTTAAACTCCAATTACTTCACAAGTTCGCCGGTGGATTTGAAGAAACGGACTTTCTTGCCGTCTTCAATCCGGAAACCAACGCGGTCAGCCTTGCCAGTGGCAGAGTTGAACAGCGCGACGTTAGATACATCGATGGGGGCTTCTTTGGTGACGATGCCGCCAGCCTGACCCAGTGCGGGTACCGGCTTTTGGTGTTTCTTCACCTGGTTGATGCCTTCCACGATTACCTTACCTTTTGCAATCAGGACTTGAGTGACTTTGCCACGCTTGCCCTTGTCTTTGCCGGTAAGAACAATTACTTCGTCTTCGCGACGGATTTTAGCTGCCATCGTTCGACTCCTTACAGTACTTCGGGTGCCAGGGACACAATCTTCATGAACTTCTCGTTACGGAGTTCACGGGTCACCGGGCCAAAAATACGAGTACCGATTGGCTGTTGGTTGTTGTTAAGCAACACAGCCGCATTGTTGTCGAAACGGATGACAGAGCCGTCCGGACGACGAACGCCTTTACGGGTGCGTACGACCACCGCGTTATACACATCACCTTTCTTCACTTTACCGCGAGGAATGGCTTCCTTGATGGAAACCTTGATGATGTCGCCGATGCCGGCATAACGGCGGTGCGAACCACCCAGAACCTTAATACACATTACACTGCGAGCGCCGGAGTTGTCGGCAACACCCAGCATACTTTGCATCTGGATCATCTTAGTGCTCCGCTTTGTTTACTTCTTATCCCTGATGGGATCTGGCTGCCTTCAAAAGGCGCGAAACTATAACACAGCTATTTTTGAAAAGGTAGCCTAAAAAACAAACGGCCCCGATGGGGGGCCGTTTGGGCTAAAAAGTACCGAATTAGGCCTTTTCTACGACAGCAACCAGGGTCCAGGACTTGGTCTTGGACAGCGGGCGGCACTCGCGGATTTCCACGAGATCGCCAGCCTTGCACTCGTTGTTCTCGTCATGCACGTGCAGCTTGGTAGTGCGCTTGATGATCTTACCGTAGATCGGGTGCTTTACCTTGCGCTCGATAGCGACGGTGATGGACTTGTCCATCTTGTCGCTAATTACACGACCTTGCAGAGTACGGATCTTGTCAGTCATTACGCACCTGCCTTCTCAGTCAGTACAGTCTTGATACGTGCGACGTCACGACGCACTTGTTTCAGAGTGTGAGTCTGAGCCAGCTGGCCGGTGGAAGCTTGCATGCGCATGTTGAATTGCTCACGCAGCAGACCCAGCAGCTCCTGGTTCAGTTCTTCGACGCTCTTTTGACGCAGATCTTGGGCTTTCATCACATCACCGTCTTAATTACGAAAGTGGTCTGAACAGACAGCTTAGCTGCGGCCAGGGCAAACGCTTCACGCGCCAGAGCCTCAGGTACACCATCCATCTCGTACAGAACCTTGCCAGGCTGGATCGGGCAAACCCAGTATTCCACGTTACCCTTACCTTTACCCATACGAACTTCGAGGGGCTTTTCGGTGATGGGCTTGTCCGGGAACACACGGATCCAGATCTTGCCTTGACGCTTAACGTGACGGGTCATGGCACGACGGGCTGCTTCGATTTGACGAGCAGTCAGTTGACCACGAGATGTCGCCTTCAGGCCAAAGGTACCGAAGGATACTTCGTTACCGGCATTGGCCAGACCGCGGTTACGACCCTTGTGGGTCTTGCGGAATTTAGTACGCTTAGGTTGCAACATTTACCGAATCTCCTTACTTGGCAGCGCGGCGCTTGTTGTCACGCTTGGGCTTCGCAGGAGCTTGCTCTTGAGCAGCGGCAGCATTGACTGCAGCCAGACCGCCCAGAACTTCGCCCTTGAAGATCCAAACTTTAACGCCGATCACACCGTAAGTGGTGTGGGCTTCAGAAGTTGCGTAGTCGATGTCGGCGCGCAGGGTGTGCAGGGGCACACGACCTTCACGGTACCATTCGGTACGCGCGATTTCAGCGCCGCCCAGACGGCCGGAAACTTCCACTTTGATGCCCTTGGCACCCAGGCGCATGGCGTTCTGTACGGCGCGCTTCATAGCACGACGGAACATTACGCGACGCTCCAGCTGGGAAGTGATGCTGTCGGCAACCAGTTTGCCATCCAGCTCCGGCTTGCGGACTTCGGAAATGTTGATCTGAGCAGGCACGCCAGCGATTGCGGCTACAGCTTTGCGCAGTTTTTCAACGTCTTCGCCTTTCTTGCCGATCACGACGCCCGGACGAGCGGTGTGAATGGTCACACGGATGCTCTTGGCCGGACGCTCGATAGTGATCTTGGACAAGGAAGCGTTTTTCAGCTCCTTGGTCAGGAACTGGCGTACTTGGAAATCGCTGTACAGGTTGTCAGCGAAGTCTTTGGTGTTCGCGAACCAGGTAGAATTCCAAGGCTTGGTAATACCCAGGCGAATGCCATTAGGATGTACTTTCTGACCCATTGCTTATCTCCCAGCCTTAGCGTCGGATACCACTACAGTGATGTGAGCGGTACGCTTGAGGATACGATCCGCGCGACCTTTGGCACGCGGGCGGATGCGCTTCATGGAGGGACCTTCGTCTACCATGATGGTGGCAACACGCAGGGTGTCGATATCGGCACCTTCGTTGTGCTCAGCGTTGGCAATGGCAGATTCCAGCACTTTCTTCACCAGAACAGCAGCCTTTTTCGGGCTGAAGGTCAGGATGTTCAGAGCCTTGTCTACGGACAGACCACGTACTTGATCGGCTACCAGACGAGCTTTCTGGGCAGAAGTACGGGCATAACGGTGTTTAGCGATAGCTTCCATCATTTATCCCTTAGCGCTTCTTAGCCTTCTTATCAGCAGCATGGCCGCGATAAGTACGAGTCGGTGCGAATTCACCCAGTTTGTGACCGATCATTTCTTCGGTAACGAAAACCGGAACGTGCTGACGACCATTATGGACAGCGATGGTCAAACCGATCATGTTCGGGATGATCATTGAACGACGGGACCAGGTCTTAACCGGCTTTTTATCCCCGCTTTCCACCGCTTTCTCTACCTTCTTCAGCAAGTGCAGGTCGATAAATGGACCCTTCTTGAGAGAACGTGGCATGGTGATTCCTCTATGTTAACAATTACTTGTTACGACGACGTACGATGTACTTGTCGGTACGCTTGTTCTTACGGGTCTTGAAGCCCTTAGCCTTCTGGCCCCATGGGGACACAGGCTGCATGCCCTTGTTACGACCCTCACCACCACCGTGCGGGTGATCAACCGGGTTCATCGCCATACCGCGAACGGTCGGACGAATACCACGCCAGCGGTTAGCACCGGCTTTACCCAGTTGACGCAGCATGTGCTCGGAGTTACCCACTTCACCGATGGTAGCGCGGCACTCGGCCAGAACTTTACGTACTTCGCCGGAACGCAGACGCAGAGTTACATAGTTACCTTCACGAGCCAGGATCTGGATGAAAGTACCAGCGGAACGAGCCAGCTGGGCACCTTTACCAGGCTTCATCTCAACGGCGTGAACGGTAGAACCGACCGGGATGTTGCGCATCGGCAGGGTGTTACCTACCTTGATGGCAGCATCAGCACCAGAGGCGATTGCATCACCAGCTTTCAGGCCTTTCGGAGCCAGGATGTAACGACGCTCACCGTCTGCATACAGCACCAGGGCGATGTTTGCGGTACGGTTAGGATCGTATTCCAGACGCTCAACTTTGGCCGGAATGCCGTCTTTGTCGCGCTTGAAGTCGATCAGACGGTAGTGTTGCTTGTGACCACCACCGATATGACGAGTGGTGATACGACCGTTGTTGTTACGGCCACCGGACTTGCTTTTGCTGTCCAGCAGAGCGGCGAAGGGCTTGCCCTTGTACAGCTCTTGGTTGACGATCTTGACGACGTGGCGGCGGCCCGGAGAAGTAGGCTTGCACTTAACGATTGCCATTTTTCAGAACTCCTCTTACTCGGCTGCGCCCATGAAGTCGATGTCCTGACCAGCTTTCAGGGTCACATAAGCCTTTTTCCAATCGGAACGACGGCCTACGCGTGCACCTGCGCGCTTGGTCTTACCCTTCATGTTCAGGGTACGGACGGTCTCAACTTCGACCTCGAACAGTTTCGCAACTGCAGCTTTGACTTCCGCCTTGGTGGCATCAACAGCAACTTTGAACACGATAGTGTTCTGCTTTTCTGCGACCATGGTGCTCTTTTCAGAGATGTGCGGAGCCTTCAGAACTTTCAGCAGACGCTCTTCACGGATCATGCCAGCATCTCCTCGATTTGCTTAACTGCGTCAGCAGTCATCAGAACCTTGTCGAAAGCGATCAGGCTGACCGGGTCGATACCGGCAACGTCACGCACGTCAACTTTGTACAGGTTACGAGCAGCCAGGAACAGGTTCTCATCGACTTCAGCAGTCACGATCAGAACGTCAGTCAGTTCCATTTCTTTCAGCTTGGCGATCAGTTCTTTGGTCTTCGGCGCTTCGATGCCGAACTTCTCAACAACGATCAGGCGCTCTTGACGTACCAGCTCGGACAGGATGCTACGGATAGCGCCGCGGTACATCTTCTTGTTTACTTTCTGGCTGTGATCTTGCGGCTTAGCAGCAAAGGTCACACCACCGGAACGCCAGATGGGCGAACGGATGGAGCCAGCACGGGCACGACCAGTACCCTTCTGACGCCACGGCTTTTTGCCGCCACCAGACACTTCAGAGCGAGTCAGCTGCGCACGAGTACCCTGACGGGCACCAGCGGCATATGCAACGACAACCTGGTGAACCAGAGCTTCGTTGAATTCGCGCCCGAAGGTAGTCTCGGAAACTTCAAGAGCGCTCTTGGCGTCTTTCATTACCAATTCCATTACTATCTCCTCAGACGTTACGCTTTGACGGCAGGTTTGACGATCACGTTGCCGTTGGTTGCACCCGGTACTGCGCCTTTGATGAGCAGCAGGTTGCGTTCAGCGTCAACACGAACCAGTTCCAGGTTCTGAGTCGTTACACGCTCAGCACCCATGTGACCAGCCATCTTCTTGCCCTTGAATACACGGCCCGGGGTCTGGTTTTGACCGATGGAGCCAGGTACACGGTGGGACAGGGAGTTACCGTGGGTCATATCCTGGGTACGGAAGTTCCAGCGCTTAACAGTACCGGCAAAACCTTTACCCTTGGATGTGCCGGTAACGTCTACCAGCTTAACGTCAGCGAGAAGATCTACTTTCAGCTCGCTACCAACAGTGAAAGTTTCACCGTTGTTCAGGCGGAATTCCCACAGACCGCGACCGGCTTCTACACCAGCTTTGGCGAAGTGGCCAGCTTCCGGCTTGGTTACGCGGCTGGCTTTCTTGGCGCCAGTGGTAACCTGAATAGCGTTGTAGCCGTCGGTTTCTACAGATTTGACCTGAGTTACACGGTTAGCTTCAACTTCGATAACAGTCACCGGGATAGAAACGCCATCTTCAGTGAAGATGCGAGTCATACCCACTTTGCGACCTACAAGACCGATTGTCATTGTTATCAACCTCTTTCCGTAATTAACCCAGGCTGATCTGGACGTCTACACCAGCTGCCAGATCCAGACGCATCAGAGCGTCAACGGTCTTGTCAGTCGGTTCAACGATGTCTACCAGACGCTTGTGAGTGCGGATCTCGTACTGATCACGCGCGTCTTTGTTGACGTGCGGGGAGATCAGAACGGTGAAACGCTCTTTGCGAGTCGGCAGCGGGATAGGACCGCGAACCTGCGCGCCAGTGCGCTTAGCAGTTTCAACGATTTCCGCAGTGGATTGATCGATCAGGCGATGATCAAAAGCCTTCAGGCGGATACGGATTCTTTGGTTCTGCATTGACAGAGCTCCAATAGATAAAAGAACATAAATCAACACCGCCCGACCGGGATTACTCCCGCCAGAGGTGTGATTTTTCACGTTTCCTCCCATATCGGGAGGACTGTATGGCTGGCAACTCGTAAACGGGAAGCTCAGCAAGCAGACATATCGTCTGGCTGCCTCATGGGCAAGCGGAGGGGATTATACGGATTTTTTCCACTCACGCAAGTGAAGGCGGACAGATTGTGCGCAATGTTGTGTGGCGGATGGATCTCCCTGCGATCGGCCCATCGCCTTCGGCAAGATGGTAACGACAATGTTGCAAACAGGCTGATAGACTGCGCCCTCGCCCCTGTCTGCGGAACCCATCCCATGCTCAAGAATCAGAAGAAAGCCTACCAGTACGGGCTCTGTGCCGTCGCCCTCTGGTCCACGGTGGCCAGCGCCTTCAAGATCTCCCTCGCCTACTTTGAACCGGTACAGCTGCTGCTGGTCGCGGCCTGCACCTCGACCCTGACCCTGGGGTGCATCGTGGCCTGTCAGGGCAAACTGCCGCTACTGCTCGACTACATCAAGAGTCGCCCCCTCTACTACCTCGCTCTCGGGGTCCTGAACCCCTTTCTCTATTACCTGCTGCTGTTCAAGGCATATGATCTGCTGCCCGCCCAGCAGGCGCAGACTCTCAACTACACCTGGGCCATCACCCTCAGCCTGCTGGCCGTTCCCTTCCTCGGTCAAAAGCTGCGCCGCCGCGATGGCGTCGCCATCGTGCTCGGCTATTTCGGCGCCCTGGTGATCGCCACCAGGGGGGACGTGTTCGGTCTACAGTTCGACAGCCCCCTCGGCGTCACGCTGGCGCTGGTGTCGACCCTGATCTGGGCCGGTTACTGGATCCTCAACACCCGCAATCAGGGGGATCCCGTCGTCAGCCTGCTGCTCGGCTTCCTCATCAGCCTGCCCTTCATCATCGTGGCGACCTGGTTGCTCTCGGACTTTGCCATGACCGCCTGGCAGGGATGGGCTGGCGCCATCTATGTGGGGCTGTTCGAGATGGGCTTCGGTTTCGTGCTCTGGCTGATGGCACTGCGCCACGCCACCAACACGGCCCCCATCAGCAACCTCATCTTCATCTCGCCGTTTGCCTCTCTGGTGCTGCTCAACCTGTTGATCGGCGAAGCCATTCACCCGGCAACCCCCATCGGGCTGGTTCTCATTGTCGCCGCCCTGCTTATCCAGCAACTCAAATATGGCAAGCGCTACCGCAAGGTGAGCGACCCCCACCCCTGACAGACAAAGGGCGCATCTCTCGATACGCCCTGCTTTCAATCCATCCACTCCAGCGGCTGGTTCTTGGGTAGCCGGATCTCCACCTGCAAGCCCCCCAGTTCGGAGCGCCCCAACCTGATGGTGCCGTGATGCTGGGAGACTATCTTGGCAACGATGGCCAGCCCCAGCCCACTCCCGCCACCGGTGCGCGCCACATTGCCCTGGGTGAAGGGCTTGAGCACCCGGGAGTAGTCCTCTTCTGCGATCCCCGGGCCATTGTCGGAGAGTCGCAGCCGCACCCAGTGGCCATCATCCCTGAGCTCGGCCTGCAACCGGGTCGCGCCATAGCGCAGGGAGTTGCCCGACAGATTGTTGAGGATACGGCGAATACTGATGGGATGGCAGGCCACACGCACCGCCTCCTCCGGCAGGAGCAGCTCCACTTCCAGTCCCTGATCGGTCTGCATCAGCAACGCATCGTGAATGAGCTGGGTCAGGTCGACGGGCCGGGCATCGAGCCCCTCGTTCGGGCGAATGTAGTCGATGAACTGATCGATGATGCCGTTCGACTCATCGATGTCCGCATTGATGCTCTCCTTGAGGTACTCATCCCCGGAGGACATCATCTCGGTCGCGAGACGAATACGGGTAAGAGGGGTGCGCAAATCGTGGGATACCCCGGCCATCATCAGGTTGCGCTCCTCGATCAGCCCCTTGATGGAGCTCGACATGTGGTTGAAGGTGCGGGTCAGGCGGCGCACCTCCCGCGAGCCCTGCTCCCCCAGGGCATCGGGAAAGTTGCCGCGCGCTACCGCCACGGCCCCCGCTTCCAGATCCTCCAGCGGCCGCACCAGCTGACGGGCAAAACGCCAGGCTGCAAACAGGGTCACCACCAGCAAGACGCTCATATAGAGGATGAGCGGTTCGATGTCGTCATCTTCAATTTCCGTCAGGGGAATGCGCACCCACATCTGGCTGGCCTGGGGAGGCTGGATCCAGATGATGTAGTGATCCTGGATTTCAACCCTGACCCTGGTATCCCCTTTCAATTCGCGGCTGATGCTCTGCTCCAGATAGGGGTAGGGCTTGGAATCATTCAGCCCGTGCTGCTCCGCCTCGCTCTGGGTATAGATGTCGCTGCCAGTGGTCACATAGACCAGCGCCTCGGCATCTTCACTGAGCGCCAGCTGGTTGTTGTCCACCGGGAAGATGAGTTTGACCTGGTTTGCCAGCAGGTGGCTGATCTGCTTGACGGTCGGCGCCAGCAGGTAGTTGTAGAAGGTAACGTAGGAGACGACTTGATAGACCACCAGCACGGCAGCCAGAAACCAGAGCATGCGGGAGAACATGCTGCCCACTTTCTTCATGCGTTCTCACCGTCCGGTACGAACACATACCCCAGACCCCAGACGGTCTGCAGATAGCGGGGCTGGGCCGGGTCCTGTTCCAGCAGGCGGCGCAGGCGGGAGACCTGCACATCGATGCTGCGCTCGGTGGCCGTGTACTCGCGACCACGGGCCAGGTTCATCAGCTTGTCACGGGAGAGCGGTTCGCGAGGATGACTCACCAGCACCTTGAGCACGGCGAACTCCCCGCTGGTCAGGGCAACCGGTTCGCCATCACGACTCAGTTCACGGGTCGCCAGATTGAGCTGGTAGGCCCCGAAACTCACCATCTTCTCCGCCGCGGAAGGGGCGCCGGGCAGCTCCACGGTATGGCGGCGCAGCACGGCGCGGATCCGGGCCAGCAGCTCACGGGGGTTGAACGGCTTGGGCAGATAATCGTCGGCCCCCATCTCCAGACCGACGATGCGATCCACTTCGTCCCCCTTGGCGGTGAGCATCAAGACAGGGATCTGGTTGCCGGCCTCGCGCAGGCGGCGGCAGATGGAGAGGCCGTCTTCCCCCGGCAGCATCAGATCAAGCACCATCAGGCTGAAGTTTTCACGCGTCAGCAGGCGATCGGCCTGCTCCCCGTTGGCGACACCCCGCACTACAAACCCCTGCTCGGTGAGGTAGCGCTCCAGCAAGGAACGCAGTTTCAGATCGTCGTCCACCACCAGGACCTTGTATTGCTGACTCATTGCCACCTCTCTTTTCTGTCTCCCCTCATACTAGAGCCGCCCCCTGCAACCACAAAGCATAAATATGTTACCGGTTATTGCCCTCATTCGGCCCCGGAGCCGGGAAGGATGGATGGCCAGCTCTGCTTTTTGCTCGACAGGGCGGCGACAATGACTAAGATCCCGGGCAACCGGATGCAATTGGCGAGGGAGTGATAACCCCATGAAAACCAAACTCATTACCCGTGAAGGCTACACCAGGCTCCGGCAGGAGCACGACATGCTCTGGCGGGAGGAGAGGCCCGATGTCACCAAAAAAGTAGCCTGGGCGGCGAGCCTGGGTGATCGCAGCGAGAATGCCGATTACCAGTACAACAAGAAACGCCTGCGGGAGATCGACCGCCGGGTTCGCTACCTGCGCAAGTGCCTGGAAGAGCTGACCATAGTCGACTACTCCCCCTCCCAGGAGGGCAAGGTCTTCTTCGGCGCCTGGGTCGAGGTGGAAAACGACGAGGGTGAGACCAAGCGCTTTCGCATCGTCGGCTATGACGAGATCTTCGGCCGCAAGGATTACATCTCCATCGACTCCCCCATGGCCCGTGCCCTGCTCAAGAAAGAGGTGGGCGATGAAGCCTTGGTGCAAACGCCAGTGGGTGACGCCTGCTGGTACGTCAATGAGATCAGCTATCCCAAATAAGCCAGGCCGACCCTGACTGCCAAATCGGCTGACAAGGCCAGGAGAGACCGAGCATGTCCGCCCACCGGGTATGAGAAACGTCATTTCTGCCGGGGTGGCATCCCGCTGCCCGACCCCATATAGTGCTCACACCCGGCGCCTTGCGGCGCCAACCGGCCCGCGCGGCAGTGGCCTGGCAGGTATCTAAAGTATCGCCAGGACAGACCCCCTGATCGGCGACATAGCCCCACGCTGGCCAGTTAGACAGGACCCGACCAAGAGACCCTCGATGCAAAGCCACGTAATAGAACATCAGATCGCCGGTGAGCTGAATGCCCGCCCGGAACAGGTGCAGGAAGCCGTTCGCCTGCTGGACGAAGGCGCGACCGTTCCCTTCATCGCCCGTTACCGCAAAGAGGTGACCGGCGGTCTGGACGACAGCCAGCTGCGTACCCTGGAGAGCCGCCTCGGCTACCTGCGTGAACTGGCGGATCGCCGCCAGGTGATCCTGCGCTCCATTGAAGAGCAGGGCAAACTGACCCCCGAGCTGGCCCGCGAGCTGAACGACGCCGACAGCAAGACCCGGCTGGAAGACCTCTACCTCCCCTACAAGCCCAAGCGGCGCACCAAGGGGCAGATGGCCATCGAGGCGGGGCTGGAGCCACTGGCGGATTTGCTGCTGGGTGACCCCATGAAGGATCCCGAACAGGAGGCGGTTCGCTTCCTCAATATCGAGCAGGGGATCACCGACGGCAAGGCCGCCCTCGACGGTGCCCGCTACATCCTGATGGAGCGTTTCGCCGAGCAGGCGGATCTCCTTGAGAAGTTGCGGGACTACCTGTGGCACAACGCCACCCTGCGTGCCCGCGTAGTGGCAGGCAAGGAGCAGGAAGGGGCCAAGTTCAAGGACTACTTCGAACACGACGAACCCCTGCACAAGGCCCCCTCCCACCGGGTGCTGGCCATGTTGCGCGGCCGCAACGAGGGGATCCTCAACCTGGCGCTGGTCGCCGGCGACGATGAGGGTACCAGCCCCTGCGAAGGGATCATCGCCCATCACCTCAGACTCAACCTGCAACACCGCCCGGCCGACAAGTGGCTGCAGGGGGTGGTGAGCTGGACCTGGAAGATCAAACTGTCCTTGCAGATGGAAACCGAGCTGATCGGCCGCATCCGCGAATCGGCAGAAGACGAGGCGATCAAGGTGTTCGCCATGAACCTCAAGGATCTGCTGATGGCAGCGCCGGCTGGCATGCGCTGCACCATGGGGCTGGATCCCGGCATCCGCACCGGGGTCAAGGTGGCGGTGGTGGATGCCACCGGCAAGCTGGTCGATCACGCGACCATCTATCCGTTCGAACCCAAGCGCCTGGTTGACCAGAGTCTCAAGACTCTGAGCGAGCTGTGCCAGAAGCACAAGGTCGAGCTCATCAGCATCGGCAACGGCACCGCATCCCGGGAAACCGACCGCCTGGTGAACGATCTGTTCGAGCGCTACCCGGCCGCCAAGGCGCAGAAAATCGTGGTCAGTGAAGCGGGGGCATCGGTCTACTCCGCCTCCGAGCTCGCCTCCCAGGAATTCCCGGATCTCGACGTCTCCATTCGCGGCGCCGTCTCCATCGCCCGCCGGCTGCAGGATCCCCTGGCAGAGCTGGTCAAGATCGACCCCAAGAGCATAGGTGTCGGTCAGTACCAGCACGATGTCGGCCAGAGCCAGCTGGCCCGCCGCCTCGACGCGGTGGTCGAGGATTGCGTGAACGCGGTGGGGGTAGATGTGAATACCGCCTCGGTCGCCCTGCTCAACCGGGTTTCCGGCCTCTCCCAGACCCTGGCCCAGAACATCGTCGCCTACCGGGACGAACACGGCGCCTTCAAGAGTCGTCAGCAGTTGCTGAAAGTAGGCCGACTCGGGCCCAAGGCATTCGAGCAATGCGCCGGCTTCCTGCGCATTCGGGGCGGCAGCAACCCGCTGGACGGCTCGGCGGTGCACCCGGAATCCTACCCGGTGGTGGAGCGGATCCTCGCCAAGCTGGAGCAGACCGTGGACAGCCTGCTCGGCAACAGCAGCCTGCTGCGCACCCTCAAGCCCACCGACTACACCGACGAGCAGTTCGGGGTGCCTACCGTCACCGACATCATCGGCGAGCTGGACAAGCCCGGCCGCGACCCGCGTCCCGAGTTCAAGACCGCCACCTTCAAGGAAGGAGTGGAGAAAATCAGCGATCTGGTGCCCGAGATGGTGTTGGAGGGTGTGGTCACCAACGTCACCAACTTCGGCGCCTTCGTCGACATCGGCGTCCATCAGGACGGGCTGGTGCACATTTCTTCCCTCACCGATCGCTTCGTCAAGGATCCCCGCGAGGTGGTCAAGGCCGGTGACATCGTCCGGGTCAAGGTGCTGGAAGTCGACGTACCGCGCAAACGCATCAGTCTGACCATGCGTCTGGATGAGAAAGCCGGCCAGCCTGCCCGCAAACCGGCCGAGCCGCGTCACACCGGCAACACCCGACCGAAACAGGCGCCCCGTCAGAGCGCTCCGACCGAGGGTGCCATGGGCAACGCCTTCGCGGCTGCCCTGTCGAAACTGAAGAAATAAGCCCCCAGAATGCAAAAAAGCCCCGAAAGGGGCTTTTTCATGCCTGCACGGAGCGGGATCAGACGTCCTGACTCAGGCTATGCGGGGAGGCTGGCCTCACCGCTTGCTGATAGTGCCTGGCAATCACCTGGTTTCGATTGTCCATATAAGCACCGAGCGGGCCTGTGGTTTCCTGCCTGAGGGTCATCAGATCCTTGCGGGCCTGTGCCTCCTTGCCAGAGGCGGCACGGGCCACACTCATGTCTTGTGACGATGGTTCATCGGGAGCCAGTGCTGCGGCACGCACCTGCTGCATCTTGGCGATGGTCGCGGCGGGATCCCCGGGAATGGTCCCCATGTCGATGACCACCTCCCCCCCGGTGGCATAACGCTTGCCATCCGGCCCACGGGAAAACTGGTAGGTAGGGCTCCCCGCATGCTCGCCGCCGGCTGACTGGTGCGCCTGCTCGTGCTTGCGAACTTCGAGATCCCGTTCGACCAGCGCAGCCACCTGACGCTGCTGCTTTTGCTGCTCCTGCTGTTCACCCTCCTGACGTTGTCGACGCTCCCCCTCCTCCCCCGTTGCCTCGACAAAACGGTGCGCCACCATCACGGGGCCAGTCTGGCTGTTCTCTTTCGTGGACGAGGATGGGGCGGCGGGATTGGCCTGGGCGGCCCGGGCTCTCTCTTTCTGGGAACCGACGCCGGACTCGGCGTTGGACGCTTCGCTCTGGCGGCTGGGGGGTACCAGTTCTGCGCGGCGGTTGTCAGTCTGTGCCGATTCCGTCTGCGGCTGCAGTTGATTCGGAATGATGGTCGGCAGACTGACGTTGATGTTCATGTCACACCCGGATATCGATCAGTGTGCCCAGCATGTCGCTGGCCGTCTGGATCACCTTGGCGGATGCCCCGGCATGCAGCTCGGCCACCTTGAGATTCACCAGTTCATCCGGCAACTGCACCTGATCACCCGCTGGCGTATTGAGACGGGCGATCTGGCTGGAAGCCTGGCCAGCCAACTGCTCGGCCCGTTGGAACCCCTGCACGCCCGCCGTCATGGCTGATTCGATACGCATTGGCACACTCCTCTGTAGGGTTGGCTAATTATCCACCAACCTGACGAGTTATTGAAGCCTGCCGCTCAAATCTCAGTCAATGAACCGCCGCAGGAGGGTGATGAACTGCTCTGGATGGGAGATGAAGGGAGCATGGGATGCCTTCTCCAGCACCAGACTGTGGCTGGCAGGGTAACGCGCATCCAGCAAGGGAATGGCGGCCTTCGGCACCAGGGTATCCAGCCTGCCGTAAAGACGCAGCCAGGGCAGATCCAGGCCGATCAGTTCATCCCGCAGATCGACCTCGGCCAACAGGCCCAGACCCGCCTCCAGGGCCGCAAGCCGGGGAGCGGGTCGCTCCGCCAGCCAGTGACGCAACTGGCGAATGTCGTTTCTGGCGTGCTCGCTGCCCATGGCCTGGATCGCGAGGAAGCGCTCTATGGTCTGCATGAAGTCGCCGGCCAGCATCTGGTTGAACCCCGCCAGCACCTTGGGGGCAATCCCGGGCCACTCGTCGCGGGCCATGAAGCAGGGAGAGCTGGCTACGGTAATGAGAGAGTGAAGGCGCCCAGGCATGGTCAGCGCCAACTGGCTCGCCACCAGACCACCGAGGGACCAGCCGAGCAGATGGCATTTTTCAG
Organism: Aeromonas sp. QDB17; assembly: GCF_027705305.1. Taxonomy (NCBI): domain Bacteria; kingdom Pseudomonadati; phylum Pseudomonadota; class Gammaproteobacteria; order Aeromonadales; family Aeromonadaceae; genus Aeromonas; species Aeromonas sp. QDB17. The sequence continues at coordinate 98,353 of NZ_JAPDBP010000016.1, read as the reverse complement.
GCAATATGGCCGCCACCTGCTCTGCCAGCCAGGGCAGGGTGTAGTCTGTCCCTGCTTGCAGGGGGCTGTTGCCAAAGCCGGGCAGGTCCACCAGATGCAGCCGATAGTGGGCAGCCAGTTCTTGGGCAATACCGTGCCAGACGGCCCCGTTCATGCCCCAGCCATGCAACAACACCAGGTCCGGGCCCTGGCCAAACCGCTCAACCGATACGCTCATCTAGACTCAAGATCCCTGTTTATCTGCTTGGAGCCTGCATGTTAAAGCGGCTGCTCGCCAAAGCAAGTCCGATCCTTGGCACCCAGTCCGACTGGCTCGGTCTGTGCCTGCTCTGTCGCCAACCCTGTGACGAGACGCCCTTGTTGTGCTCCTGGTGCCGCCACGCCCAGCGCCAGCACGACAGACGATGCCTGATGTGTGCAGCACCGCTGCCGGAGCAACATCGCGAGAGCGAACTGCTGTGCGGACGCTGCCAGCGCAGACCCGCCCCCTGGGAGCGTTTGCAGGTGATCGGCGATTATCAGGCACCTTATGCCCAACTCATCCCCCGGCTGAAGTATTCCGGTCAGATCCTGCTCGCGCCGCTGCTTGCCCGCCTGCTGGCAGACCATCTGGATCTCGCCAACCCGCCGCAGGTCATCATTCCGGTTCCCCTGCACTGGTGGCGCCAGTGGTGGCGAGGCTTCAATCAGGCAGAAGAAATCGGCCATGCCCTGAGCGCACTCACCGGCATTCCTTGCGACACCCGCGTACTGTGCCGGACAAGGTCGACCCCGCAACAGACCCGGCTCAGTGCCGGCCAGCGGCGACGCAATCTGCGTGGCGCCTTCGAAATGGCACCTCACCACTACCGGCATGTGGCACTGCTTGATGATGTGGTCACCACGGGCGCCACCGCAGGTCAGCTCACCCGGTTGCTTCATGAGCACGGCGTCACCACGGTAGAGGTGTGGGCCATCTGCCGTACCCTCCGACACCTGAAATAACCGGGCAGGGATCCGGCCCGGGAGGCCGCTGGCGGCATGATTCCGATACGCCCGGGCTCACAGGCTCGCCATCGGCACGCTACCCAAGCCCCGCCAAGCGAGTTATCATGAATACCCTAGTCGTACACTCAGGTTTATGAGGATAGTGATGATCAGCATTTCCGACACCGCCCAGGCCCACTTCCGCAAGTTGCTGGAGAAGCAGCCTGATGGCACCAACATCCGGGTGTTTGTGGTCAATCCGGGAACCCAGAATGCCGAGTGCGGCGTATCCTATTGCCCACCCGACGCGGTCGATCCGGAAGATCAGCACCTGCCCTTCAGCGGCTTCGACTGCCTGGTCGATCCCCTGAGCGCCCCCTTCCTGGTGGATGCCACCATCGACTTCGTCACCGATCAGATGGGCTCTCAGCTCACCCTGAAAGCCCCCAACGCCAAGATGCGCAAGGTGGCCGACGACGCCCCGCTGATCGACCGCATCGAGTACGTGTTGATGTCCGAGGTGAACCCCATGCTGGCCGGTCACGGCGGCAAGGTCACCCTGGTCGAGCTGACCGACGACAAACTGGCCATCCTGCAGTTTGGCGGCGGTTGCAACGGTTGCTCCATGGTCGACTACACCCTGAAAGAGGGGATCGAGAAGCAGCTGCTGGAGAAATTCCCGGGCGAGCTCAACGGCGTCAAGGATGCCACCGAGCACCAGCGCGGCGACCACTCCTACTACTGATTTGCCCCCTTGCGGCAAAGAAAAGGCCCCGCCAGCTGGCGGGGCCTTTTGCATGCTGCGGCTGGCAGATCACTCGTCCTTCTTGTCTCGCGACAGCAGGGCGATGGCCGCCTCTTTCGGGTTCTTGCCTTCGTACAGCACCTTGAAGATCTGTTCGCAGATGGGCATCTCGACGCCACAGCGGGCCGCCAGCAGATGCACCTCCTTGGTGTTGCGATAGCCTTCCACCACCTGGCCTATCTCGGCCATGGCGGTGTCAACCGACTTGCCCGCTCCCAGCGCCAGACCGAAACGGCGGTTGCGCGACTGGTTGTCGGTACAGGTCAGCACCAGATCCCCGAGCCCCGCCATCCCCATGAAGGTCTTGGCGTCGGCCCCGAGGGCGGCGCCCAGACGCTGCATCTCCACCAGGCCCCGGGTGATGAGCGCAGTTCTGGCGTTGGCGCCAAAGCCGAGTCCGTCAGAGAGACCGGCACCGATGGCGATGACGTTCTTGACCGCCCCGCCCAGCTGCAGACCGATGAAGTCCGGATTGGTATAGACCCGGAACGAGCGGCCGCAGTGCAGCAGGTGGGAGAGATCGTCGGCAAAGTCGTCGTGGGTCGAGGCCACCGAGATGGCGGTCGGCAGACCGGCGGCCAGCTCGCGGGCGAAGGTCGGGCCCGAGATGACCGCCAGTGGAATGGCATCCCCCAGCACCTCCCGCGCCACCTCTTGCAGCAGACGGCCGCTGTCCGGCTCCAGCCCCTTGGTCGCCCAGGCGATCCGGGTATCCGGGCGCAGGAAGGGTTTGACCCGGGCCAGTACCTGGCCGAACACATGGCTCGGCACCACCAGCAGCAGCACGGGAGCGGCTTGCACCGCCGCCTGCAGATCCGACGTCAGTTGCAGATCGGCCGGGAAGGGGACATCCGGCAAGAATGCCTTGTTGCAGCGATCCTGTTCCAGCTCGGCGACATGGGCAGGGTCGTGACCCCACAGCAGGGTCGGATGACCGTTGCGCGCCAGAGAAATGGCAAGGGCGGAGCCATAAGACCCCGCCCCCAGGACCGAGATTGCGATCTGGTCGGCCATTATCAGGCTTCCGCAGTCGCCTGCTGGGCCTGTACCTGCGCCATGTGCTGGGCGAACAGGGCGTCGAAGTTGACCGGTGCCAGGTTCAGCTGCGGGAAGGAACCCTTGCTCACCAGGTTGGACACCGCTTCGCGGGCATACGGGAACAGGATGTTCGGGCAGAAGGCCGCCAGGCAGTGGGCCAGTTGCGGCTCAGGCAGGTTGCCGATGGTGAAGATGCCGGCTTGCTGCACTTCGCACAGGAAGGCGGTCTCGGTTTCCAGCTTGCAGGTGACAGTCAGGGTCAGCACCACTTCATAGACGCTGTCGGCCAGGACATTGGTCTTGGTGTCCATGTCCAGCTTGACGTCCGGCTGCCACTCTTTCTGGAAGATGTGCGGAGTATTCGGAGCTTCGAAGGAAACATCCTTGGTGTAGACACGCTGGATGTGGAATTCCGGTTGCACTTCCTGGTTGTTGATTTCGTCAGCCATTTCGTTTGATTCCTTTTTAAGATAATGAGTGGGCGCAGGCCCTTAAATCAGCGTTTTTTGGTCACCGGCAGATTGTCTGCACGCCATTGGGCCATGCCACCGCTGAGCACATACACCTGCTTGAAACCGGCCTTGCTCAGTTGGCGACCCGCGCCACCAGCGGTCATCCCCGACTCGCACACCACTATGATGGGGGCATCCTTGTGCTTTTCAACCGGACCCAGATTATTCGCCTGGATCTGGGCGAGCGGCAGGTGATGGGCCCCGGCCAGATGACCCTTGGCAAATTCATCCTGACTGCGAATGTCCACGACGGTGGCATTTTCACGGTTGATAAGCAGGGTAGCGGCGTGGTTGTTGACCGCCTTCACCGGAGAAAAACGAGCACGCACAGTGGTGTACACCAGGGTGCCTGCCAGGCCCAACCAGGCTGCGGTCAGCAGCGGATTGCGGGCCGCGAAATCCAAATACTCTTGCATCTTCTACTATCCAGGGACCAAGACAAGGGCCCGAGTATACATGGGGCCCTGCATAAGATCAGCCATCTTGGCGGCAAAGCGAGAGCAAGCTCCCATCAGGGATGGCTGCCGATTCTTCCTCCTCCAACCGGGCCGAACGAGAGGATGCGCCATGCCGAAAAGAGGGGCGAAACAGAGGAAAACCCGCCGAGGCAGACAAGCCGGCAACATGCCTAAAACAGCGGGATAACAGTTAAAAAGCGAGGCTGGAGAGGGACTTGGCTATCAGGTGACTATTTCGGCAGATGTAGTAATATTACGCTAGTTTCACTTCCCGCAATTCATTCCTATCCGAGAGGACATAGCCTTATGTCAACAGCTAAGAAACCGCTGGTTCTGGTCATCATGGACGGTTGGGGCTACAGCACCAAGCAAGAGTACAACGCCGTTGCTGCTGCCAAGACCCCCAATCTGGATCGCCTGGCCCGTGACTACACCAGCACCCTGATCTCCGGCTCCGGCCTGGACGTGGGTCTGCCGGACGGCCAGATGGGCAACTCCGAAGTGGGCCACACCAACATTGGTGCCGGTCGCGTCGTCTATCAGGAGCTGACCCGCATCTCCAAGGACATCCAGGACGGCGACTTCTTCCAGAACGTCGAGCTGGCCAAGGCTGTCGACGCTGCCGTGACCAAGGGCAAGGCCGTGCACATCATGGGTCTGATGTCCCCAGGTGGCGTACACAGCCACGAAGAGCACATCATGGGCATGATCGAGATGGCCGCCAAGCGTGGCGCCGAGCAGATCTACTTCCACGCCTTCCTGGATGGCCGCGACGTCCCGCCGCGCAGTGCCCAGTCCTCCATCGAGCTGTTCGACGCCCTGTTTGCCCGACTGGGCAAGGGTCGTTTCGCCTCCATGATCGGTCGTTACTACGCCATGGACCGCGACAACCGCTGGGATCGCGTGCAGCAGGCCTATGACCTGATGACCCAGGGCAAGGGCGAATTCACCGCTGACAACGCCACCGACGCGCTGGCCGCCGCCTATGCCCGCGACGAGAACGACGAGTTCGTCAAAGCCACCCGCATCGGCGACGCTGTACCGATGGAAGATGGCGACGCGCTGATCTTCATGAACTTCCGTGCCGACCGCGCCCGCGAAATCACCCGCGCCTTCGTCGATACCGACTTCACCGGCTTCGCCCGCACCGCCACCCCGGCCCTGCACTTCGTGATGCTGACCGAATACGCGGCCGACATCAAAACCGCCTGCGCCTATCCGCCCACCGCCCTGGTCAACACCCTGGGCGAGTGGCTGGCCAAGCAGGGCAAGACCCAGCTGCGCATCTCCGAGACCGAGAAGTACGCCCACGTCACCTTCTTCTTCAACGGTGGCGAAGAGGCCTGCTTCAGCGGCGAAGATCGCGAAATCGTGGCGAGCCCGAAAGTGGCTACCTATGACCTGCAGCCGGAGATGAGCTCCGAAGAGCTGACCGACAAGCTGGTTGCGGCCATCAAGAGCGGCAAGTACGACGTCATCATCTGCAACTACCCGAACGGCGACATGGTCGGCCACACCGGCGTGTTCGATGCGGCCGTCAAAGCCTGTGAAGCGGTCGACCACTGCATCGGTCGCATCACCGACGCCCTGGCGGAAGTGGGTGGCGAGTGCCTCATCACCGCCGACCATGGCAACGCCGAGAAGATGATGGACGAAGAGACTGGTCAGGCCCACACCGCCCACACCAATCTGCCGGTTCCCCTCATCTACTTCGGTCGTAAAGCCGAGGTCGCCGAAGGTGGCAAACTGTCCGACCTGGCCCCCACCATGCTGACCCTGATGGGTCTGCCGGTGCCGCCGGAAATGACTGGCAAGCCCCTGATGATTCTGAAATAATCCTGCCCCATGCGGGGATGCGAAATTATTTCACAGAAAACCAGTCGCGTCGGCCTGTTGGTCGGCGCGCTGTTTTTTTGCCTGATCGGCGGTACCGGCACAGCCCAGGCTGCGAACCAGCAGCTGGGGGCCATGCAGTCCCAGATCAAGGAACAGCAACAGACCCTCAAGCTCAGCAAGCAGGAGCTTGCCAAGCTCAACACCCAGCTCAAGGCTGACGAGCAGGCCATTTCGGCTGCCGCCGCCAAACTCGAGCAGACCAGACAGCAACTCCGGCAGAACCAGCAGAAGCTGGCGTCCCTGCAGCAGGACAAGCTGGCACTGGAGCAACAAGCAAAACATCAGAAACAGTTGCTGGCCAAGCAGGCGGAAAGCGCCTTCCAGGCGGGCAACCACGATTACCTCAAACTGCTGCTCAACCAGCAGGATCCGGCCAAGCTGAGCCGCGCCCTCGACTACTTCGACTACCTCAACAAGGCCCGCATCGAGGCCATTGAAGCCCTGCGCGCCACCCGTGACAAGCTGGCCAAGAACCAGCAGGCCACCAGAGAGACCGAGAACCGCCTCCAGACCCTGCTCGGCGAGCAGCAGGAGCATCACCAGAGCCTGCTGGCCAGCCAGCAGAGCCGTGCCAAGGTGCGCAACCAGTTGCAGCAATCGGTGCAGGCCGACGAGCAGAAGCTCGACAAGCTGGTCAAGGCGGAGAAGGCGCTCAAGGCGCGGCTGGAAGAGCTGCGTCGTCAGCAGGAAGAAAAGGAACGCCGCGAACGGGCCGAGCGGGAGCGCCTTGCCAAGATCAAGGCCGAGCAGGAGCGCCAGCGCCGTCTGGAGGCCCAGCGCCTGGCAGCCGAACAGAAACGCATCGAGGAGCAGCAGCGGATCGCCGCCCAGCAGCGCCAGGTCGGCGAACAGCAGCGGCTGGCGGCCCAGCAGCAACGCGTCGCCGAACAGCAGGCCAAGGTGGCGCAGCAGCAAGCAGCCGCCCGCAACAGCGCCAAGGCAAGCAGCAACGGCTACGGCGGTCTGAGCACGGGTGGCAACCTGCGCTGGCCGGTGCAGGGCCCCATCCTCATCTCCTACGGCTCGCCACGTACCGCCGAGCTGAAGTGGAAGGGCACCCTGATCGGCGCCAGCGAAGGGACCCAGGTCAAGGCGGTGGCACCGGGACAGGTGGTCTACGCCGACTGGCTCGACGGCTTCGGCATGCTGCTGGTCATCGACCACGGCAAGGGCTACATGAGCCTCTACGGCCACAACCAGTCGCTGCTGCGCCAGGTGGGACAAAAGGTGGAGCAGGGTGAGCCCGTGGCCCTGGTCGGCGACAGCGGCGGACAGGAGCGCTCCGGCCTCTACTTCGAGATCCGCTATCAGGGCGAGGCCATCAACCCGACCAAGTGGCTGGCCAGACGCTAAGCCCGCCTTGGCGGTGCTCGAGTGGAGTCCGCTACCTCATCCCCAGCCCTTCTCCCGCGAGGGGGGCAGGGAGCAAAAGACAGCAACACCGCGTCGTTTACCACTTCACCTGACAAAAAGTCTGCATCGCGCAGGCTTTTGCTTGCCAGGGGGGGCACCACACCGCCCGCCCCGATGATGAAAACTTACCTCTTTTCCACCCCGCTCAGGGGAAGACCACCAGCCCGATCTGCTCCAGCAGCCCCTGCTGCTGATCTTCATTGATCTGCACCCCGGCGAGGTCGACCCGGCGCAGATCCAGGCCGGGCAGATCGCACTGGCGCAGATCGCACCCTTGCAGGTTGAAGCTGGTCCAGTCGATTTGCCCGAACTCGGAGCCGCTGAGATCCGAGCCTGCCAGGGAGGCGCCCAGCAGGTTGGCCCCCTGCCAGCGGTTGCCGGCAAGCTCGCACCGCTCCAGCAGGCAGCTTTCGAAGTTGGCGTAGCTGAAGTTGTTGCCGGTGAGGTGGGCTTCGCAGAAGTAGCTTTTGGCGGTGATCCGGTTGGCGAAGCTGGCGTGGGCGAAGTTGATCCCCATGGCCTGGCAGTCGCGCATCTCCAGCCCAAGACACTGGCTGCGGCCGAAGTCCGCCAGGGTGAGATCGCAGCGCAGGAAGCTCGCCTCCCGCAGATCGCAGCCCTGAAACAGGCATCCCAGCTCCCGTTCCCTGTCATAGAAGCTGCAGTCGACGAAGCGGCTCTCCCCGAGATCGAGCCAGGAGAAGTGGCAGCCGATGAAGCGGCACCCCTGGAACTGCTCCCCCTCCACCTCCTGCTGCTCGAAGTGGACCCCCTCGAAACACCTGCCCTTGATCATCCCCTGCCCCCTATTGATGGCGTCATATGCTGACATTGCCGTGCAAAAACGGTAATGTTACGTGTAACATTTTTTGCCGGATCCCCAGATGAACGACACCCGCAAGCGCCGCCCTACCCTGCAGGACATTGCCGACCTGACCGGTGTCACCAAGATGACCGTCAGCCGCTACCTGCGCGACCCGTCCGCCGTGGCCGAAGGGACCCGCGAGCGCATCGCCGCCGCGGTGGAGGAGCTCGGCTACATCCCGAACCGGGCGCCGGACATGCTGTCGAACGCCACCAGCAAGGCGATCGGCATCCTGATCCCCTCCCTCTCCAACCAGGTCTTCTCGGCGGTGATCCACGGCATCGAGGCGGTGACCCGGCCCGCCGGCTACCAGACCCTGCTCGCCCACTACGGCTACAGCCCGGAGCGGGAGGAGGAGCAGGTCGCCTCGCTCCTCTCCTACAACGTGGACGGGCTCATCCTCTCGGACACCCAGCACACCGAGCGCACCCGCAAGATGATCGCCACCGCCGGCATCCCGGTGGTGGAGACTATGGATCTGCCCCTCTCCCCCATCGACATGGTGGTGGGCATGGATCACCGGGCCGCCGCCCGGGCCATGGTAACAGAGATGCTGCGCCGGGGACGGCGCAAGGTGATCTACCTCGGCGCCCGGCTCGACGTGCGCACCCAGTTGCGAATGGAAGGCTACTACCAGGCGATGGCCGATTTCGGTCTGACCGGCCAGCACCTGCTGACGGAGCAATCCTCCAGCTTCACCCTGGGGGGAGAGCTGCTGGCCCAGGCCATGGCGCGCTTCCCCGATCTCGACGGCCTGTTCTGCACCAACGACGACCTGGCAGTGGGAGCCCTGCTGCAATGCCAGGCCAGGTGGATCCCGGTACCCCAGCAGGTGGCCATCGCTGGCAGCAACGCCCTCGACATCGGCCACGCCATGACCCCCAAGCTCGCCAGCATCGTCACCCCCCGCGAGACCATAGGTCGCGAAGCCGCCATCATGCTGCTGGCCCGCCTCGGCGGCCAGCCGGTGGCGACCAGGTGCAAGGACATCGGCTTCTCCCTCTATGAGGGGGAAAGCCTCGGCTGATCCCCGGCCATCATGGCGCGTTCGACCGCCATGATGGCGCCTTCCCCCCTCTCCCCTCGCCGTCCCCTGGCCTATGCTGGCTCCTCCATCCCCCCTGTCAGGAGCAGACCATGCACCACACCGAACGATTGAAAGCCTGCCTGCAGCGCGTCATCTGTGATCCCGCCTTCCCCCTGGCGGAGCTCGACGCCTGGTTCACCCCCGACTACTGCCAGGAGGTGAACGGCGAGCGGCTCGACTACCCGGCGTTTCACCAGCACATCGCCACACTGCGCCGCCATCTGGCCGGGGCGAGCATCGAGTTTGTCGCCACCCTGGCGCAGGGGGAGCGGGTGCACTCGACCCATGTGGTACGGGCCACCCGCCAGGACGGCGGCACCCTGGTCTGCAAGGTGAGCGGCCTCTTCACCTTTCGCGGCGATCGGATCTGCCACACCGACGAGGTGACCTGTCTGCTGGCAGGCAGCAAGGAGGATGCGGATATCGGCTCGCGGCGCTGACTGCCGGCAACCCGCAGACACCGCCATGGCGGGCAGGAAGGCAGACGACGCGCCCTCAGGCCGCCGGTTCGCGCCGGGCGAGGCGCTGGAGGGCGCGGGACAAGGCGCCAGGATCCTCGTAGCCGAGCCGATCGGCGATCTGGGCCAGCGTGAGCCCCCGGTGCTGCAACTGGCGCGCCCGTCCCAGCACCACCTGCTCCCGCCACTGGCGAAAGCTGCACCCCAGCTGCTGGAGGAAGAGCCGGTTGAGGGTGCGCACCGAGGCGCCGCAATCTGCCGCCAGCGCCGTCAGCGTCAGATGGATGGCGGGTGCCTGGCACACCCTGTCCAGCACCCGCAGCAGGCGCGGGTCCAGCTCACCGGTGAGGGGAATGCGCGCCGCGAGCGGGTCGGCGCGCTCCAGCTCCTGGCCAAGCACCGTCAGATAGGCCCCCTTCACCTCCTCCTCGGCCAGCTCGGGCAGGCGGGCGAAGAGGCCCGCCAGCAGCGGGCTGACCTGCAAGGGGCCGAAGGCGGTGCGGGCCGACGTCGGCACATAGAGGAGGGAGAGCCGGGAGCGGCGCAGCACGCGAAACTCGTGCTCCCACCCCGCCGGAATAAAGCAGATCTGGCCCGCCACCAGCAGTTCTCCCTCCCCTCGCCCCGTGATGATGCCGCCCCCGTCGTGCAGATAGCAGTATTGGGCATGGGGGTGGCAGTGCAGCGCGGTGAAGTGCCCTTGCGGGTAGGATGGATGCAGACAGGACATGAAGGCTCCAGGGGAGAGGGGCGGCCCCCGACCTTAAGTCAGGGCGAGGCCGGAAGCAAACGCCCCACCCCCTCCGGGGGCGGAAAAACAGCAGGCCACCCGGGGGTGGCCTGTTTAATTTTTCTAAACGATATTTGCTTAGCGTTTAACCAATTCAACCGCTTCCCGGGAGAGGCGGGTCACCTCCTCCCAGTTGCCGCTCTTGACGGCGTCTGCCGGCAGCATCCAGGAGCCGCCGACGGTGGCCACACATTTCAGCGCCAGGTAGTCGGCCACGTTTTTCGGGCCGATGCCGCCGGTGGGGCAGAATTTCACCTGGGGCAGGGGCGCCGCGATGGCGGAGAGTGCCTTGGTGCCGCCGTTCGCCTCGGCCGGGAAGAATTTGAGGTGGTCGTAGCCTGCTTCCAGCGCCTGCATCACCTCGGACGGGGTGGCCACCCCCGGGATCAGCGGCGCCGTGCTCTTGGCCGCGTGGGCCAGCAGGGCCGGGGTCATGCCCGGGGAGATGACGAAGCGGGCACCGGCAGCGACGGCGGCATCAAACTGCGCGCAGTTGAGCACGGTACCGGCACCGACCATGGCATCCGGCATCGCCTTGGCGATGAGGGCGATGGCGTCCAGCGCCACCGGGGTGCGCAGGGTGATCTCGAACACCGAGATGCCGCCATCCAGCAGGGCCTTGGCCATCGGCAGGGCCTGCTCCAGGTCGTTGATGACCATCACGGGTACCAGGGGGGAGGCGGCAAACACCTCGGCAGGGGTCACTTTCCAGTTCTGCATAGCTCTTCCTTAGTCAAAGATGGTGGCGCCGCACTCGGCGCTCGATACCGCGCGACGCATCACGCTGAACAGTTCACGGCCCCACCCCTCTTGTTCCAGGGTGAGGTCGATCTCGGCCTGGGTACGGCCGCTCAAATCGGTCAGGCAGTCGAGGCGGCCAGACTCGGCATCCACCCGCAGCAGGTCGCCATCGGCGAGCAGGCCGATGGCCCCACCGTGCAGCGCTTCCGGGGTGACGTGGATGGCGGCCGGGATCTTGCCGGAGGCGCCGGAGAGGCGACCATCGGTGACCAGGGCCACCTTGTGACCCGCCTTCTGCAGGTTGCCAAGCACCGGCATCAGCTTGTGCAGCTCCGGCATGCCGTTGGCGGCCGGGCCGTTGTGGCGCACCACGATGACGGCGTCCTGGTTCAACTCACCGGCCTTGTAGGCCGCCTCCACCGCATGCTGGGAGGAGAAGACCCGGGCCGGGGCCTCGATGACCCGATACTCGGGCGCGACGGCAGAAACCTTGACCACGGCGCGGCCCAGGTTGCCCGCCAGCAGCTTGGTGCCGCCGGTGGCCTGGAACTCGCTGCCAGAGGGGGAGAGCACGCTCGGATCCGCGCTCTCGCCCACCGGTTGCCACACCAGCTTGCCATCCACCAGTGCCGGACGGCTGAGGTAGTCCTGCATCTCGCCGAAGACCGGGGTGGCATCCAGGTGGATCAGCCCCTCTTCGGCCAGACGACGCATCAGGCCGGGCACGCCCCCCGCCTGCTCGAAGGCGTTGACGTCCGCCGGGCCGTTCGGGTACATGCGCACCAGGAGCGGCACCACGTCGGAGAGATCGCTCAGGTCGTCCCAGGTCAGCTCCAGCCCGGCGGCGCGGGCCAGCGCCACCATGTGGATGCTGTGGTTGGTGCTGCCGCCGGAGGCAAGCAGGGCCACCAGGCCGTTGACCAGAGCGCGCTCGTCGATCACCGCACTCAGGGGGCGATAGGCCGGGGAGCCCGGGATCATGGCGCTGATGCGGCGGGCCGCTTCCTCGGTGAGGGCGCGGCGCAGCTCGCTGTGCGGATGCACGAAGGCGGAGCCCGGCAGCATCAGGCCCATGGCTTCGAACACCAGCTGGTTGGTGTTGGCGGTGCCGTAGAAGGTGCAGGTGCCCGCCGCGTGGTAAGCGCCGCACTCCATCTTGAGCAGGGCGTCGCGGCCCACTTCACCGGCAGCGTACTGCTGGCGCACCTTCACCTTCTCGTCGTTGCTGATGCCGCTCGCCATGGGGCCGGCAGGCACGAAGGCGGTGGGCAGGTGGGCGTGGGAAAGCGCCCCCATGATCTGGCCCGGGGCAATCTTGTCGCAGATGCCGAGCAGCAGGGTGGCGTCGAAGGTGTTGTGGGAGAGGGAGACCGCGGTGGCCTGGGCGATGAGATCCCGGGAGAAGAGGGACATGTCCATCCCCGGCTGGCCCTGGGTCACGCCGTCGCACATGGCGGGCACGCCGCCGGCGACCTGGGCGCTGTGGCCGAGCTCGGCCAGGGCGCCCTTGATGATGTCCGGGTAGCCCTGATAGGGCTGATGGGCACTCAGCATGTCGTTGTAGGCGGTGACGATGGCCACGTTGGCGCGGGTCATGTCGAGGATCCGCCCCTTCTCGTCACAGCTCGAGGCGGCCACGGCGTGGGCCAGGTTGCCGCAGGAGAGGGAGGCGCGGGTCTTGCCCTGATCGGCCTGGCGCTGGATGCGGGCCAGGAAGCGGGCACGGCGGGCGGTGCTGCGCTCGCGGATGCGGTTGGTCACCTGGGTGATCACGGGATGGGTCATAGCTTTCTCTCCAACTCTATATACGGGCGCGGTCGGCTGCAGCCGGGCGCGCGACATGGCTCATTGCGCCTGCGTCAGCGCGGTGACGGCACGGTCGACCACCTGTTCGAAGGTCCCGTCGATATCGATGCGAAACACGCCGGGCTCGCCATCCGGTCGCTCCAGGGTATCAAACTGGCTTTGTACCATGGCTTCGCGCATGAAGTGGCCCTGCCGAGCCCGCATCCGTTCGAGAATGAGGGACTGGCTGCCATCCAGAAACAGGAAACTCACCGAGTCGTTGCCCTCGCGGATCTGGTCGCGGTACTGCTTCTTGAGGGCCGAGCAGACGATGACGCCGAGCTCGTTCTTGCGCTCCAGGCTGTAGGCCGCATCGCGGATCCGTTCCAGCCAGGGGGCCCTGTCTTCATCGTTGAGCGGGTTGCCCGCCGCCATCTTCTGGATGTTCGCGCGAGGGTGCAGATCATCGCCGTCGATGAACTTGGCCCCCAGGGCATTGGCCACCTTGAGGCCGATGCTGGACTTGCCGCTGCCACACACACCCATCACGATAATGCACTTGCCCGCCATTATTTGACCTCTCTCTCACTTTTCAAAAAACGTTCGCCTGATGGGTTCTAAGCTACCACGTTACCGGTAACATGTTACCGGTAACGTTTCGCAATGTGAAGTGCAGCACAGAAATGTGCAGAACAACAACTAGAACCATTTGAGGACAATTTTATGGACGGAGCAATGAACACACCTGATGTCACCTATCTGCTCTCGGTAGCGGGCGGAGCCATTGTCATGTTGCTGGTGCTGATCATGCGATTCAAGGTACATGCCTTCGTGGCATTGACCCTGGTCAGCATGCTGACGGCCCTGGCCACCGGGGTCACCTATGACCAGGTGATCCCCACCATGCTGACCGGTTTCGGCGGCACCCTGGCCTCGGTCGCGCTGCTGGTCGGCCTCGGTGCCATGATAGGCCGGATCCTGGAGATGACGGGGGGCGCCAAGGTACTGGCCGATACCCTGATCAACCGCTTCGGCTCCCACCGCGCCCCCTTCGCGCTCGGTGTGGCCTCCCTGCTGTTCGGCTTCCCGATCTTCTTCGACGCCGGCCTCATCGTCATGCTGCCCATCATCTTCAGCGTGGCGAAGCAGTTCGGCGGCTCCGTCCTCAAGTATGCCCTGCCCTCCGCCGGCGCCTTCGCGGTGATGCACGCCTTCCTGCCGCCCCACCCGGGCCCGGTGGCCGCCAGCGAGCTGCTGGGTGCCAACATCGGTCTGCTCACCGTCGTGGGCCTGCTGGTCGCGCTGCCCACCTGGTATCTGGGTGCTTACCTGTTCGGGCTCTGGTCCGGCAAGAAGTTTGAGCTGCCCCTGCCCCCGAGCTTCACCGCCAGTGCCGAGCAGATCTCCGACAAGGCGCCGAGCTTCGGCCAGGTGCTCTCCATCCTGCTGCTGCCGCTGGTGCTCATCTTCATGGATACCGGCCTCAATACCCTGGGCGTCATGGGCGTCATCGACAAGGGTGCGGACTGGGTCAACGTGCTGCGCATGGTCGGCAAGACCCCGGTCGCCCTGCTCATCACCGTGCTGTATGCCCTCTGGATGTTCCGCCAGAGCCAGGGCAAGGTGCAGCTCGAGAAGTTCTGCAACGACGCCCTGGCCCCGGTCTGCGCCGTCATCCTGGTCACCGGTGCCGGCGGCATGTTCGGCGGCGTATTGCGGGCGAGCGGCATCGGCACCGCGCTGGCCGACGTGCTCTCCGATACCGGCATGCCGGTGATCCTCGCGGCCTTCCTGGTGTCCGCCGCGCTGCGGGTTGCCCAGGGTTCCGCCACCGTGGCCCTGACCACCACCGCCGCCCTGATGGCGCCGACTGTGGCCGCCACCACCGGCCTGAGCGAGCTGGACCTGACCTTCATCGTCATCGCCATCGCCGGGGGTGCCACCGTGCTCTCCCACTTCAATGACTCCGGCTTCTGGCTGGTCAGCCGCTTCCTCAACATGGACGAGAAGACCACCCTCAAGACCTGGACCGTGATGGAGACCCTGCTCGGTACCATCGCCTTCCTCATCGTGGCCACGGCCAGCGCCATCCTCTGACGGAAACACATCGGGGCCGCATCCGTCGGCCCCGATGTGATATTGCACCGACTTTTTACGGATTCTTGCTTGGGCCCATCGCCACAGATTGCTAGAATTGCCTATTCTTCGCCCCGAGTGGAACGCTTCATCCCGTGATTTCAGGCTTCTCTATGCATTCATCGGCACATTATCGACAGTTGCTGACCCGCTTACCCCAGATCGCGGTTGCCGCGGATCAGTTCCAGATACTCAGCAGCGCCAAAGACTTCAAGAGCCGGATCCTGTCGCTCATCGCCCATGCGACCCAGCGCATCTATCTGATCGCGCTCTATCTGCAGGATGACGAGGCGGGACGGGAGATCCTCTCCGCCCTCTATGCCGCCAAGCAGCGCAATCCCTCTCTCGACATCAAGGTGTTCGTCGACTTCCACCGCGCCCAGCGCGGCCTGATCGGCAAGGGCAAGCAGGGAGGCAACCACCTGATGTACCAGGCCATGGCCGCCAGCCACCAACACCAGATCGAGATCTACGGCGTGCCGGTCAAGGGCCGCGAGCTGCTCGGGGTGCTGCACCTCAAGGGCTTCATCTTCGACGACACCCTGCTCTACTCCGGCGCCAGCCTCAACGACATCTACCTGCACCAGCAGGAGCGCTACCGCTTCGATCGCTATCACCAGATCCACAGCCCGGCACTGACCCGCAGCATGGTCAACTACGTGGATGACGTCTTCCTCGGCAGCGAGGCCGTCCAGCGGCTGGATCGCACCGGCATTCCCGGCGCCAAGCAGCTCAAAGGACCGATCCGCCGCTTCAAGCAGCGCCTGCGCCTCTGCCAGTACCGCTTCGAGAGCATCCAGCCCAACGATCGGGAGATCGCCGTGACCCCCATGGTGGGCCTGGGCAAGCGGGGCAACCAGCTCAACCGGATGATCCGCAACCTTGTGCGGGCTACCGAGCGGGAGATCTTCATCTGCACCCCCTACTTCAACCCCCCCAAGGAGTTGAACAAGGACGTGGAGGCGCTGCTCAAACGCGGCTGCAAGGTGACCATCGTCGTGGGCGACAAGACCGCCAACGACTTCTTCATCCCCCCGGAGGAGAAGTTCTCCACCATCGGCGGTCTGCCCTATCTCTACGAGACCAACTTGCGCAAGTTTGCCGAGCGCAACCAGCACTACATCGACAACGGCCGGCTCAACCTCATGCTCTGGTGCTGCGAGAAGAACTCCTATCACCTCAAGGGGATCTTCGTGGATGAGGAGTGGGCCCTGCTCACCGGCAACAACCTCAATCCCCGAGCCTGGGCGCTGGATCTGGAGAACGGCCTGCTGGTACACGACCAGCACCATCACCTGCGCGAGCAGTTCAGTGCGGAGCGGGAGAACATCCTGGCCCACACCCGCCGCATCAGTCACTTCGACCAGATAGAGCAGATCAAGGATTACCCGGATCAGGTGCGCAAGCTGCTGGCCCGGATCCACAGGGTCAAGGCTCACCTCCTGCTCAAGCGCATCATCTGACCGCCAGGGCGCCCCGTCAGTGAAAAGGCCTGCCGTTTCCGGCAGGCCTTTTTCATGGATGACCCTCCCCCCGCTCCCTTGCCCACCAGCCCGGAACGGCACAACGCGGCTTGCATCGAGGCCGCAACAACCCCTATCATCTGGACATATTTACAGTGTTTTCGGGCATCTAATTGATGAAATTGGATAAAATCTCCCTCGACAGCCTCAAGGGTGTCGGCAGCAAGATGCTGGAGAAACTCGAGCGGCTGGGGCTGGCCACGGTACAGGATCTGCTGTTCCACCTCCCCCTGCGCTACGAGGACCGCACCCAGGTGTGGCCCATCGGCGATCTGCCGCCCGGCCTGCACGGTGCCGTCGAGGGCGAGATCCAGGACACCCAGCTGGTGATGGGGCGCCGCCGCATGCTGGTGTGCCGTATCAGCGACGGCACCGGCAGCCTGACCCTGCGCTTCTTCAATTTCACCGCTGCCCAGAAAAACAGCCTGGCTCAGGGCCGCCTTATCCGCTGCTTCGGCGAGACACGTCCCGGCAAGTACGGCCTGGAGATGGCCCACCCCGAGTACAAGCTGCTCGGCGAGGAGCAGGCCGGCCAGACCGAAGAGGCCCTCACCCCCGTCTACCCCACCACAGAGGGGCTGCGCCAGCTCACCCTGCGCAGCCTCACGGATCAGGCCCTGGCCCAGCTCGACCTCTACGGGGTCGAGGAGCTGCTGCCTGCCGGCCTCTATCCCCAGCAGATCGATCTGGCCGCGGCCCTGAAGCTGCTGCACCGCCCGCCTCCCTCGGTGGCGCTGGCCCTGCTCGAGAGCGGCCAGCACCCGGCACAGCAGCGGCTGGTACTGGAAGAGCTGCTGGCCCACAACCTCTCGGTCTTGAAGGTACGCGCCCAGGCTCAGAACCAGCTCGCCCGCGCCCTCAAACCCGCACCCGAGCTGGTCCGGCAGCTGCTCGGCGCCCTGCCGTTCACCCCCACCGGCGCCCAGAGCCGGGTGGTGGCGGAGATCGGCCGGGATCTGCAGCAGAGCCACCCCATGATGCGGCTGGTGCAGGGGGACGTGGGCTCAGGTAAAACGCTGGTCGCGGCGCTGGCCGCCCTGCAGGCCATCGGCAACGGCTGCCAGGTGGGGCTGATGGCCCCGACCGAGCTGCTGGCCGAACAGCACGCCATCAACTTCGCCAGGTGGCTGGAGCCGCTCGGCATCAAGGTGGGCTGGCTGGCGGGCAAGCAGAAGGGCAAGGCGCGGGAAGAGGCGCTGGCCGCCATCGCGGACGGCAGCGTCAAGATGGTGGTGGGCACCCACGCCATCTTCCAGGAGCAGGTGGTATTCCAGCGCCTCGCCCTGGTCATCATCGATGAACAGCACAGGTTCGGCGTGCATCAGCGCCTCGCCCTGCGAGAAAAAGGAGAGCGGGAAGGGGTGCATCCCCACCAGCTCATCATGACCGCCACCCCCATCCCCCGCACCCTGGCGATGACCGCCTATGCGGACCTCGACACCTCCATCATCGACGAGCTGCCGCCGGGCCGCACTCCCATCACCACGGTCGCCCTGCCGGACAGTCGCCGCCAGGATGTGATCGAGCGGGTGAGGCTCGCCTGCGAGGAGGGCAAGCAGGCCTACTGGGTCTGCACCCTGATCGAGGAGTCGGAGGTGCTGGAGTGCCAGGCCGCCGAAGACACTGCCGCCGAGCTGCAAACCCTGCTGCCCGGCCTGCACATCGGCCTGGTACACGGCCGGATGCGACCGGTCGAGAAACAGCGGGTGATGGAGGAGTTCAAGGCGGGCATACTGCAACTGCTGGTCGCCACCACCGTCATCGAGGTGGGGGTGGACGTGCCCAACGCCAGCCTGATGATCATCGAGAACCCGGAGCGACTGGGGCTGGCGCAGCTGCACCAGCTGCGCGGCCGGGTCGGGCGTGGCTCGGTGGCCTCCCACTGCGTGCTGCTCTATCATGCCCCCTTGTCCAAGACGGCCCAGAGCCGCCTCGGGGTGCTGCGGGAGACCAACGACGGCTTTCTCATCGCCCAGCGGGATCTGGAACTGCGCGGCCCAGGCGAGCTGCTCGGTACCCGCCAGACCGGTCTGGCCGATCTCAAGATCGCCGACCTGGTGCGCGACCAGCCGCTCATCCCTCAGGTGCAGAAGATGGCGCGCTTCCTGATGGACAAACACCCGGCGCATGTCGAGCCCCTGATCCGCCGCTGGCTGGGCCTGCGAGACCACTACTCCAATGCTTGACCAAGGCAGATGCAGAAGAGGGTCACCTTGCCTGATGGATAAACACACGAGCCATGTCGAGCCCCTGATCCGCCGCTGGCTGGGCCTGCGAGACCACTACTCCAATGCTTGACCAGGGCAGATGCAGAAGAGGGTCACCTTGCCTGATGGATAAACACCCGAGCCGTGTCGAACCCTTGATACGATGCTGGCTCGGTCTACGGGATCACTACTCGAATGCCTGACCAAGCAACAGAAACAGGAGGAAAGCACTGATGAATTCCTGGCTGCGCGGCCTGCTCTACACCTTTGCCTTCCTGCTGCTCTTTATCTGGGTCGGTCTCGGCCTGTTCGATGCCGAGCGCGCCAAAGGCCCCATCGCCAACTGGCTCAGCCAGCAGACCGGGGTGCCCGTCACCATAGGCCGGCTGGTGTTCAATCCGCTGCACCCCTACACCCTGCTGGCGGAACAGGTGCGCTATGGGGATGCGGTACAGCTGGAAAAACTCTATCTGGAGATCGAGCACATCGACTGGTTGAACCGGGATGTGCGCATCGCCCACCTAGACCTCATCCGTCCTGTCATCAAGCTGCCGCTCCCCAACCAGTTGCCAAGCCTGCCGGTTCACTCCCTCACCATCAGCGACAGCACCATCGACAACCTGAACCTGCAGAGCGAGGCCCTGACCCTGCGCGGCCTCAGTGCGTCCCTGAGTGACTGGGAACTGATCGACCCGAGACGTCAGCCCCAGGCCAACCTCACCCTGGGCATCAACCAGCTGGAGACCCCCATGTTCACCCTGGCCCGTCTCAGCCTAAAGGGGCGGCTGGAGGGGCAGGTGCTCAGTACCGACAGACTGACCACCAACCTGTTCGACGGCCTGCTCGAGACCGGCATGGTGCTGAACTGGCCAGAGCGCAGCCTGCAACTGCACGCTCTCAAGGCCCGCGCCATGCGACTCGAGCTTGGTGACATCCCCCCTGGCGAGTTCCCCCTGCGCCGCATCACCCTGGACAGGGGTCAGCTTGCCCAGGTGAGCATCAATGCCATCGATCAGGAGCTCTCCCTCAACAACTTCAACGGCCAGCTCACCGCCTTCGACTGGCAGGCGGGCAGCCAGCCCAGCGGCTATCTGGCAGGCACCCTGGGCGACATGGGCCGCGGCCTGTTCCAGCTTGAGGCCGTCGAGGGCAAGCTCGCCTTCTCCCCCCGGCAGTTGGATGCCGAGCTGCGGGGCAAGGCATACGAAGGGGAGTTCAACGTCGAGCTGGCCCTCGACACCCAGCAGCAGAAGCTCACCCTGAAGGATCTGGCCCTGAGCGGCATGGACATCAGTTTGCCCCAGGGGTGGTGGCAGGATTGGCAGGGCTGGCGCCCGCAACAGATCGACATCCGCAAACTGGCCTTCGACAAGCTCAAGGTGCTCTCTTTCGACGACACCCTGCCCCTCTCCCTGACCGGCTGGCAACTCTACCTGAACGATCTCGCCCTGCGGGGCAACCAGCCAGGCCCCCTGCTGGGACGTGCCCGCATCGAGAGCAAGTGGTTCGAGCTGGTGTGGGACGGTCTCAGTGCCCGCAACGGCACCCTGGATGGCGAGCTGACCCCCAGCTCCTGGCAGCTCAACACCCTCGTCACCTCCCTGCCCGACGAGGGCTCCCTCAACCTGAGCGGCCAGTGGGGCAGGACGCCCGGGCAGGAGAGCCGTCTGCAGTTGCAGGGCAAGCAGCTGGATCTGGAGCAGTGGGGCAAGTTGCTGCACTCCCCCGTCTCCTTCGCGGGCAAGGTGGATCTGGCGGCAGATCTGCAGGCCGACCTCAACGGGCAGCCCGGCGAGCAGACGGCCAACTGGCGCCGGACCCTTCAGGGCAGCCTGAGCCTGGAGAGCAAGGATCCCTTCTGGGACAAGGTCGGCATCGACCCCCTGCTGGATGACTGGTTCAGGGAGCAGACCCCCCCCGATCTGACACCGCAGACGCTGTGGCAGGCGATGCAACGCGGAGACACCCCCTTCTATCAGATCAAGCTGGATGCCAGGGCGGAGCAGGGCAAGGTGCGGATCGAGCAAGGCGGTGCCTCCACCATCACCCACCTGCTGGCGCTGCAAGGGGGTGTCGACCTGGCCGCAGACCAGTGGCAGCTCGACCTCGGGGTCCTGAACAAGGGGCGCTGCGCCGAGCTGCTCGCCCGCTGGCGCGGCCCCCTCAATGCGCCCGACCTGGGCTGGAGTTTCCCCACGGGACAGGACGCCTGTGGCTGGGAGGCGGGTGTGCGCTACCCCGCCCAGGGACGAAGCGGCCCGCTCTGGCGCCCACGGCCACCGGCCGCCCAATAACGAACAAGGCCTCGCGAAGAGGCCTTGTTGCTGTGAACATCAGGGATCAGCGTGCGCCGCGCTTGATGGGCAGTACCACGTACTGACCGACAAACTCCACCGCCAGCTTGCGGCCGCTGAACAGCTGCACCCGCAGGCTGAATTTGGCGGACTCTCCGCCCCTCAGCGGCTCGAGCACGGCGGGCATGCCCTCCCGGGCCACCCGCGCCTCCGGTTCTTCGCTCACCGGCCGGTAATACTTGATGTTGCCCTCGGCCAGCACGGTATCCCCTCCCAGCCCTGCCTCCTTGAGCTGCAACCAGATGAGACCCCAGCCCGCCAGCACGCACTGGCTGTAGATGCTGCCGGCGAACATGGTGTCGTGGACGTTGAGATTGGCCGCCAGGTTGGCCTTGAGGTGGAAGGTCTGGCCATCGTAGTGGGTGATGTGCACCCCCATCTTCTCGCTGATGGGAATGCCCAGCGACCAGCGGGTGGTGAGATCCTGGCACCACTCCGGACGGTACTGGATGGTCTGCATGGGACTCAGGGACTTGATCATCTGGCGGTGAGGGATGCGGCCGAAGGAGACGGGGCCTTCCCCTACCTCGAGGAAGCCGCAGCGGCGATAGAACTCCACCGCCTCCTGGCGGGCGTTCATCACCAGCCGTTTCACCTTCTCGTCGCGGGCAAGCTGCTCGAGATCTTCCACCATGCGGGCGCCCAGCCCCTGGCCGCGAAATTCGGGTCGCAGCGCCATAAAGCGGATTTGGGCTTCATCGCCGCCCACAAAGAGGCGACCCACGGCGATGGGCGTTCCGTCGGGTGAGAGCATCAGCCGGTGAATGGCGACGGTATCGTACTCGTCACGCTCGGAGCCAAGGGGCAGATTGAAGGGTTTGCGCAGTAGTTCCCAGCGCAACTGATAGTAAGCATCCAGCTCCGCTGGTGTTTCTGGGGTGACTACCCGGTACATAAAGCGATC
Source organism: Aeromonas sp. QDB17 (assembly GCF_027705305.1). Taxonomy (NCBI): domain Bacteria; kingdom Pseudomonadati; phylum Pseudomonadota; class Gammaproteobacteria; order Aeromonadales; family Aeromonadaceae; genus Aeromonas; species Aeromonas sp. QDB17. The sequence continues at coordinate 76,415 of NZ_JAPDBP010000016.1, read as the reverse complement.
CTTGAGTGTGCGCCGACTGGCAGATGGAAGGACTGACGCAACCATTTCTCCCGGCGCAGCCTGTAGTAGGTATCCAGCTCGGCTGCCGTTTGGGGGGTGACCACCCGGTACATAACAACATCCTTGAGTTACACTGGTCGAAAGCCATCTTGCCGTGCAAATTCATGGACTTCAATCTGCAAGCGTACCAAGCCGATCACTTATTGCACCTCAGTGCCAAACCCGAACGCCGCGTTTCGGTGCTTGAAAATGCCCGTCATCGCTGGCTGGAAATGGACGGCGTGGTGCAATCCGCCATGAGCCTCCACCAGCCGGCCCGCCTCTGTCTGCCTCATCAACGGAGCATCGCGGAGCAGTTGCCAAAGCAGGCAAGCCGGATCCTGGAGCTGGGGCTGGGCGGAGGGGATCTCACCCGTCACCTGGCGGCACGCTGGCCCGATGCCCACCACGACTGCGTGGATCTGGATGCCGAGATCCTCACCCTGTTCCAGCAGTTCTTCCTCCCCTCGTCAGGGGGCTCGCCTCGGCTGCATCACGCCGATGCGCTGCACTTCCTGCACCAGAGCCAGGAGAGCTACGATCTGGTGCTGCTGGATTTGTTCAGCCAGGACGGCAACCCCCTGCTGCTGTTCCAGGCCCCGCTCTATCAGGCGCTGGCCAGCCGCCTGAGCGGCACCCTCATCATCAATCTGCTGCCCCGCACCCGGCTCGAACAGGCACAGGCTCTGCGATTGGCAGAGGAGTGGATAGGCCCGACCCGCGTCCACGACGTGCCCGGCTACCGCAACGTCATCCTGCACGCGACCCGTCAGCATGGCCAGGGCGGGCGAGCACCGGCAGGGTGAAGAACCTGCGAAGTGTGCAGGCATCGCGTCCTGCCCTCCGGTGAGGCCCGCTCTGCCTGCCACCCTTATACCTGCAGCCAGAAGGTAACGGGGCCATCGTTGAGCAGCCTGACCTTCATGTCGGCGGCGAAGCGGCCGGTTTCGGTCGGCACACCGCTCTCCCTGGCGCGAGCCACGAAGTACTCATAGAGTCGCTCTGCATCTGCGGGATGGGCGCCACCGGAGAAGCTGGGTCTCATCCCCTTGCCGGTATCCGCCGCCAGGGTGAACTGGGAGACCACCAGCAGGCTGCCGCTCACCTGGCTCACGTTGAGGTTCATCTTGCCGTTCTCGTCCGAGAAGATGCGATAACCGCTCACCTTGTGCAGCAGTTTGTCCGCCTTGGCCTCGTCATCCCCCTGCTCCACCCCGAGCAGCACCAGCAACCCCTGGCCGATGGCCCCGGTCACCTCTCCCTCTACCGTTACGCTGGCCTCGCTGACCCGCTGAATCAGTGCAATCACATCCCTCTCCTCTCAAAACAGCACGACCGCCCATCCTGCGGGATGAGCGGTCGTCGATGCTACCAATAAATGCCCTGCCCGGGCCAACGCCTTTGTGTCGGGATCCGGTGTGATGGCCGGCCGGCGTCAGGCCAGTTCCTCTGCACCGGGCTTCTCGTACTCCCCGAGGCAGGCGGTGGTCTCGGCCCCCAGCAACACCACCAGCCAGCTCAGATACACCCAGACGAACAGGATGGGAATGGTCGCCAGGGCGCCATAGATGGCCTGGTAGGAGGGGAAGTTGGTGATGTAGATGGCAAAGCCGCGCTTGGCCAGCTCGAACAGGGTGGCCGCCACCAGGGCACCGATGAAGGCGTGGGTCAGCCGCACGCGGCAGTTGGGCACCACGGTATAGATCAGCAGGAAGGTGAGCACGGAGAAGAGGAACGGCAGGCTGCGCAGCAGCAGATAGCCGATACCGAACAGGCTGTCAGCCGCGAACAACCTGAGCGAGAGAATGTAGGAGGAGATGGCGATGCTGGCCCCGATGAGCACGGGGCCCAGGGTCAGGATCATCCAGTACATGGCGAATGCCTGGGCCAAGGGCCGGCTTCGGGTGGATCGCCAGATGTAGTTGAGGTTCTTGTCGATGGCCGAGATGAGCATCAGGGCCACCACGATCAGGGCACCGATACCGACGGCCGTGGTGTTGGTGGCGTTGGCCACGAAGCCGTCGATGTACTCCTTGAGCATCTCGCCGGCGGTGGGGACGAAGTTGTGATAGACGAACTGCTCCATCGCCTGCTTCAGGCTCTGGAAAACCGGAAAGGCCGACATCATGCCGAACACCACGGCGATCATGGGCACCAGGGAGAGCAGGGTGACATAGGCCAGGTAACCGGCGGTCACCGTCAATCTGTCCTGCTGGAAACGGCCCCAGACAAACTGGGCGAAGTGGGCACCATCGTGGCGCAAGAAGGAGAGTGCATGGGCCAGACGGCCGCGGATCTGCTGCTGCATCTTGTTTCTCGTAAGCGTGATCATGCAGACATTGTGTCAGATAGGGTGGTCATTTGGCCACCCGCAGACCGGCCTGATGCGCCTCCATCCAGCTCAGGCCCCATGAGCCCATAAAAAAAGAGGCCTTAAGGCCTCTCTTTGGTCTGTCGATGAACAGCTATCGATCAAGCACGACCGGCGCGCTTGCGATCCAGTTCGGTCAGCAGCTTTTTACGGATACGGATGGCTTTCGGGGTGATCTCCACCAGCTCGTCGTTGTCGATGAACTCCAGAGCCTGCTCCAGGGTCATGCGGATCGGCGGAGTCAGCACCTGGGCTTCGTCGGTACCGGAGGCACGCATGTTGGTCAGCTGCTTGCCTTTCAGGCAGTTGACGGTCAGGTCGTTGGAGCGGGAGTGGATCCCGATCACCTGGCCTTCGTACACTTCGGTCGCGTGACCGATGAACAGACGACCGCGGTCTTGCAGACCGAACAGGGCGAAGGTCAGGGCCTTGCCGGTGGCGTTGGAGATCAGCACACCGTTCTGACGCTCACCGATGCTGCCACCCTTGTGCGGACCGTAGTGGTCGAAGGTGTGGTACAGCAGACCGGTACCAGAGGTCATGGTCAGGAACTCGGTCTGGAAGCCGATCAGACCACGGCTCGGGATGATGAAGTCCAGACGGACGCGACCCTTGCCATCCGGGGTCATGTTGGTCATCTCGCCTTTACGCAGGCCGAGCTGCTCCATCACGGAACCCTGATGCGCTTCTTCCACGTCCACAGTGACGGTTTCGAACGGTTCTTGCAGTTCGCCATTCACGGTACGCAGGATTACTTCCGGGCGGGATACCGCCAGTTCGTAACCTTCGCGACGCATGTTTTCGATCAGGATGGAGAGGTGCAGTTCACCACGGCCGGAGACGCGGAACTTGTCCGGATCTTCGGTCTCTTCCACGCGCAGGGCCACGTTGTGGACCAGTTCCTGGTTCAGACGCTCCAGAATGTTGCGGGAGGTGACGAACTTGCCTTCTTTACCGGCGAACGGCGAGGTGTTGACCTGGAAGGTCATGTTCACGGTCGGCTCGTCAACGGAGAGCGGCGGCAGGGCTTCGACGGCACTGTTGTCACAGATGGTGTCGGAGATCTTCAGCTCGCCCAGACCGGTGATGGCGATGATGTCGCCCGCTTGCGCGTCGGTCACTTCGGTACGGGACAGGCCCAGGTAGCCCAGCACCTGACCGACCTTGCCGGTACGCGGTTTGCCGTTGGCACCGACGATGGTGACCTGCTGGTTGGTCTTGACGCGACCACGAGTGATGCGGCCGATACCGATGACGCCCACGTAGGAGTTGTAGTCCAGCTGGGAGATCTGCATCTGGAAGGCACCGTCAACGTCGCCCTTCGGGGCTTCCACGTTGTCGACGATGGCCTGGAACAGGGGTTCCATGTTCTCGGACGGGACGTCCTGATCCAGGGTGGCCCAACCGTTCAGTGCAGAGGCGTAAACAACCTTGAAGTCCAGTTGCTCATCGGTGGCACCCAGGTTGTCGAACAGATCGAAGACCTGATCCATTACCCAGTCAGGACGAGCACCCGGACGGTCGATCTTGTTGATGACCACGATGGGCTTCAGACCCTGGGAGAACGCCTTCTGGGTCACGAAACGGGTCTGCGGCATCGGGCCGTCAACGGCGTCGACCAGCAGCAGCACGGAGTCAACCATGGAGAGCACGCGCTCAACTTCACCACCGAAGTCGGCGTGACCCGGGGTATCCACGATGTTGATGCGGTAGTCGTTCCAGCGGATCGCAGTGTTCTTGGCGAGAATGGTGATGCCACGTTCCCGTTCCAGATCATTGGAGTCCATGATCCGTTCCTGACCTTCGCTGGTGCGATCCAGAGTGCCGGATTGCTGCAGCAGCTTATCAACCAGAGTCGTTTTGCCGTGGTCAACGTGCGCAATAATCGCAATATTGCGTAAATTCTCTAACATTCTCGCCTCAAATCACCGGGTAAAATTGGGCGCTAATTGTACTCTCGCCTTTGTGATCTGCCTAGCAGAATTGCAACACATTCACGCACAACAAAGGATCAGGATCATGGACCCCGCAGCAAAAGGCTGCTTAGATGGCCTGGATACGCTGGCGCACCATCTCGGTGCACCAAAACGATCCAAGGTTGCACCACTTTAATGCAGCAACCGGCATGAGAACGGGTTTCTCGACAGCCTGAAACGGTGCAAGTGCCCTGAAATCAAGCTGTCACAAACTTGGCACGATACTGGCTTATGTGAATGTGACGACGCATTCACCCAAAGAGTTTTAACACCGGAGGTTACTTAGCATGTCAGCCCAGAACGTTTTGGCCCTGATCCAGGAACACGAAGTCAAGTTTGTTGATCTGCGTTTTACCGACACCAAGGGTAAAGAGCAGCACGTATCCATCCCTTCCCACCAGGTTGACGAAGACTTCTTCGAAGACGGCAAGATGTTCGATGGTTCCTCCATCGGCGGCTGGAAGGGCATCAACGAGTCTGACATGGTGCTGATGCCTGACCCGGCTTCCGCCAAACTGGACCCGTTCACCGAAGAGACCACTCTGAACATCGTCTGTGACGTGCTGGAACCCGCCACCATGCAAGGCTATGACCGCGATCCGCGCTCCATCGCCAAGCGTGCCGAAGATTTCCTGAAGTCCAGCGGCATCGCTGACACCGTGCTGTTCGGGCCGGAGCCGGAATTCTTCATGTTCGACAACATCACCTTCTCCAACACCATGGGCCACAGCTTCGTGAAGATCGAATCCGAAGAAGCTGCCTGGAACTCCGGTACCGACTACGAGCACGGCAACAAGGGTCACCGTCCGTTCGTCAAGGGTGGTTACTTCCCGGTTGCCCCGGTTGACTCCTCCCAGGACATCCGTGCCGCCATGTGCCTGGTGCTGGAAGAGATGGGCCAGGTCGTCGAAGCTCACCACCACGAAGTGGCGACCGCCGGTCAGAACGAGATCGCAACCCGCTTCAACACCCTCACCCTGAAGGCTGACGAAGTACAGGTACTGAAGTACGTGATCCACAACGTGGCCCACGCCTACAACAAGACCGTCACCTTCATGCCGAAACCCATGTTCGGTGACAACGGCTCCGGCATGCACTGCCACCAGTCCCTGGCCAAAGACGGCGTCAACCTGTTCGCAGGCGACCTGTACGGCGGTCTGTCCGAGATGGCACTGCACTACATCGGCGGCATCATCAAGCACGCCAAGGCCATCAACGCCTTCGCCAACCCGACCACCAACTCCTACAAGCGTCTGGTGCCGGGCTATGAAGCACCAGTCATGCTGGCCTACTCCGCCCGCAACCGTTCTGCCTCCATCCGTATCCCGGTCGTGCCGAGCCCGAAAGCCCGCCGCATCGAAGTACGCTTCCCGGATCCGGCTGCCAACCCGTACCTGGCCTTCGCTGCCCAGCTGATGGCCGGTCTGGACGGTATCATCAACAAGATCCATCCGGGCGATGCCATGGACAAGAACCTGTACGATCTGCCGCCGGAAGAAGCCGCTGAAGTCCCGACCGTTGCCGGTTCCCTGGACGAAGCGCTGTCCGCACTGGATGCAGACCGTGAGTTCCTGACCCGTGGTGGCGTGTTCAGCGATGACTTCATCAACTCCTACCTGGAACTGAAACAGCAGGATGTTGACCGCGTGCGCATGACCCCGCACCCGCTGGAGTTCGAGCTGTACTACTCCGTCTAATCCGCTTTCCCATGACAAACCCGCCATCTGGCGGGTTTTTTTTCATTCTGGCAACGGAAATACCGCCGAACGGGCACGATCGTGCAGAAAGATGATCCCGTTCACGGAGCCGTACCACCCTCGGCTGTTCACACCCCGACCCCGTGGTTTTTCTCTGATAGGATTAAGGTGAACCCCGTCAAGGAGAGATGGATGAACACTGTACCCTGGCTGCTGAGCCTCCTGCTGATGGCCTCCTGTTCCGCACAGGCCGCCCGCGTCTACTCCTGGGTCGATCCCCAGGGGGTGACCCACTACACCGATGCCCCTCCTCCCGGCAAGAGCGCAAAAGAGGTAGACCTGCGGGTCTCGCCGCTCATCGGCACCGCCCCCCACTCGGTCCAGGTGGACAACTTCAACAGCCTGACCGGTGTCGATGCCAGGAAAGCCCTGGAAGCCGCCCCTCTGGAGATCGACCTCATCTCTCCGGAACCGGGCAGCACATTGCGCGACAATACCGGCAACATCGTCTTCCAGGGCGAGATCTCTCCCCAGGTCCCGGTGCAATACGATGTGCGCCTGATCCTGAACGGCAAGGCGGTGCCCCTGGTTCACAACAGCCTGGCCATACGGGTGGAAAACCTCGATAGGGGCGCTTACGAGGCACGGCTCGAGTTGCTCGCCAAAGACGGTACGATCCTTGCTAAATCTAAGCCAACCACCTTTTACCTGCACAGGGCGTCGGTGAATCAGGCTCCCAGAGCCGCCCCCAAGGCCAATTAGGGGTGATGTGACGCACCGATGCGGGTAAACTTGATGCACTATATTGGTGCATTCTAGGTGTGCAGCACCGTTTTAGGGAGAAACCTGTGCCAACCCGCTCGGACAACGCCAAGACACTCTTGGACAATCTGCTGACCGCCGTCATTCTCATGGATGAACGTCTCTGCATTCAATTCGTCAACCCGGCGGCAGAGCAGCTGCTTTCCCTCAGCGAACGACGACTGATCGGCATCGAACTGCCCCACCTGCTGGAACACATCTCTCTCGATCTGCAGCGTTTCAAACAGTGCCTCATTTCGGGGCAGGGCTTCACCGACAGCGAAGTCACCCTGGTGGTGGAGGGGGAGCCCAGGCTGGTAGAGATCAGCGTCAGCCCCATGGCCGATCATGAACAGCGACTGATGGTGGTAGAACTGCGCAAGATCGATCAGCAGAAGAAGATCAGCCAGGAGCTGCAGCAACACGCCCAGCAGCAGGCCGCCAAGGAGCTGGTGCGCGGCCTGGCGCACGAGATCAAGAACCCCCTGGGGGGATTGCGCGGCGCGGCCCAACTGCTGCAAAAGGAGTTGCCCGACCCGGCCTTGCGTGAATACACCGGCATCATCATCGAGCAGGCCGATCGCCTACGGGTGCTGGTCGACAGGTTGCTCGGTCCCCAGCGTCCCGGCCGTCACCAGATGCACAACGTTCACTCCGTGCTGGAGCAGGTGCGCCGTCTGGTGGACCTGGAGCTGCCGCCGCAGATCCGCATCGAGCGGGACTACGACCCCAGCATCCCCGAATTCGAGATGGAATCGGACCAGCTGCAACAGGCGTTCCTGAACATAGTGCGCAACGCCGCCGAGGCCCTTGGGGATCAGGACGGCCTCATCCGCATCAAGACGCGCACCGCCTTCCAGATCACCATCCATGGCCAGCGCTATCGCCTGGCGGCCGAAATCAAGATCATCGACAACGGCCCCGGCATTCCCGACGCCATTCGCGACACCCTCTTCTACCCCATGATCACCGGCAAGGAAGGGGGAACGGGCCTGGGCCTCTCCATCGCCCAGAACCTGATCGATCAGCACAAGGGTCGCATCGACTGCATCAGCTGGCCGGGCCACACCGAATTCACCATTTATCTACCACTTCGCAAATAAGGGAACCTCATGACAGCAAAAGTGTGGATCGTCGATGACGACAGCTCCATCCGGTGGGTTCTGGAGCGCACCCTTGGCAGCGAAGGCTTCGAATGCGAAAGTTTCGCCGACGGCGAAGCCCTGCTGAGTTCACTGGAGATGCGCTCACCGGACGTGATCCTCTCGGATATCCGCATGCCGGGCATCGACGGCCTGAGCCTGCTGGAGCAGATCCATCGCCGCCAGGCCGATCTGCCCATCATCATCATGACGGCCCACTCGGACCTCGACAGCGCGGTCAACGCCTACCAGCGCGGTGCCTTCGAATACCTGCCCAAGCCGTTCGACATCGACGAGGCGGTCACCCTGGTACGCCGGGCCGAGAACCACCTCAAGGAGCAACGTACCAAGCGCAAGGCTCGCCAACAGGAAGCCACCACCACCCCGGAGATCATCGGCGAAGCCCCTGCCATGCAGGAGGTGTTCCGCGCCATCGGCCGGCTGTCGCGCTCCAGCATCTCGGTGCTCATCAACGGCCAGAGCGGTACCGGCAAGGAGCTGGTTGCCCATGCCCTGCACAAGCACAGCCCCCGGGCCCACAAGAACTTCATCGCCCTCAACATGGCGGCCATCCCGAAAGATCTCATCGAATCCGAGCTGTTCGGTCATGAGAAGGGGGCCTTCACCGGTGCCAACAACATTCGTCACGGCCGCTTCGAACAGGCCGATGGTGGCACCCTGTTTCTCGACGAAATAGGCGACATGCCGCTGGACGTGCAGACCCGGTTGCTGCGGGTACTGGCGGACGGGCAGTTCTACCGGGTTGGCGGCCACCAACCGGTGCAGGTGGATGTGCGGATCATTGCCGCCACCCACCAGAATCTGGAGAAGCGGGTCGCCGACGGCGAGTTTCGGGAAGACCTGTTCCACCGCCTCAACGTCATCCGCATCCATATTCCGGCCCTCAAGGAGCGCCGGGAGGACATCCCCCAGCTGGCCCAGCACTTCCTGCTGCGAGCCGCCAAGGAGCTGAACGTGGAGGCCAAGAGCCTGCACCCGGATACCCAGGCCTACATCAGCCGCCTGCCCTGGCCGGGCAACGTGCGCCAGCTGGAGAACGTCTGCCGCTGGCTGACGGTGATGGCCTCGGGCCAGGAGGTGCTGGTAGGCGATCTGCCCACCGAGCTGCTGACCCCCATCACCAGCACCGCCGAGCCGGGCCAGCCCGCCCTGACCGGTGGCTGGCAGCAGCAGTTGCAGGACTGGGTGGCCGCCAAGCTGGCGCTGGGGGAGACCGATATCTTGGCGGATGCCATGCCCCAGTTCGAACGGATCATGCTGGAGACGGCACTGGATCACACCCACGGTCACAAGCAGGAGGCAGCCCGCCTGCTCGGCTGGGGCCGCAATACCCTGACCCGCAAGCTCAAGGAGCTCGACATTCCCTGAGCCCGCGGGAAAAACGATTCCCATCACGCCTTGAGGGAAAGCCTGACCAATCACACCCCGTTTGCTTGCAAACGGGGTATCTTTTTCAGGCGCCCCGCCTAGAATGGCAGGCTTTCCAACCCGACTCGCAGAAGGTGCCCCATGATTGACAGATCCCTCCCCCTGACCGACCTGCATCGCCATCTGGATGGCAACATCCGCCCGCAGACCATTCTCGAGCTGGGACGTCAGCACAACATCCGACTGCCAGCCGATGAGCTGGAGGCCCTGCGCCCGCACGTGCAGATCGTCGAGAACGAGCCGAGTCTGGTGGCCTTCCTGAAGAAACTGGACTGGGGCGTGGCCGTGCTGGCCGACTACGATGCCTGCCGCCGGGTCGCCTACGAAAACGTGGAAGATCTGCTGCGTGCCGGGATCGACTATGCCGAGCTGCGTTTCAGCCCGGCCTACATGGCGATGACCCACAAACTGCACCCGCAGGGCGTGGTCGAAGCCATCATCGACGGTGTGGCCGCAGGCAGCCGTGACTTCGGCATCAAGACCAATCTCATCGGCATCATGAGCCGTACCTTCGGCACCGAGCAGTGCAAGCAGGAGCTGGATGCCTGTCTGGCTCATCGCGATCGCCTGGTCGCCATCGATCTGGCCGGCGACGAACTGGGCTTCCCGGGCGAGCTCTTCACCGACCACTTCCGCCGGGTGCGGGATGCAGGCATGCGGGTCACCGTGCACGCCGGTGAAGCCGCCGGCCCCGAGAGCATGTGGCAGGCCATTCGCGAGCTGGGAGCCGAGCGCATCGGCCACGGCGTCAAGGCCATCCAGGATCCGGCCCTGATGGCCTATCTGGCCGAACACCGCATCGGCATCGAGTCCTGCCTCACCTCCAACCTCCAGACCACCACAGTGGCGAGTCTGGCCGATCACCCGATCCGCCAGTTCCTGGCGGCCGGCGTGCTGGCCTGCCTCAATACCGACGATCCGGCGGTGGAGGGGATCGACCTGCCTCACGAATACGAGGTGGCTGCCCCCGCTGCCGGCATGACGGTGAGCGAAATCCGCACCGCCCAGCAGAACGGCCTGATCCTGGCCTTCCTGAGCGAAGCCGAGAAGGCCGAGCTGAGTGCCCGTGCGGCTCAACGCTGAGCAAGGGTAAAACCCAATAAAAAAACCGCCGAAAGGCGGTTTTTTTATTGTCCCACGACATTGCCCGGCCTAGATCACCCGGGAGAACTGCTGCTGGCGCGCCTTGCTGCGCAGGTAGACATCGAAGCACATGCAGATGTTGCGGATCAGCAGCTGACCGGTGGAGACCACCTCCAGCCCCTCTTCGGTCATGCGCACCAGACCGTCGTCGATGAAGGTCTGCAACAGCTTGAGATCCTCGGCAAAATACTCCTTGAACACCAGGCCGTGGGCCTGCTCCACAGCGGCGAAGTTCAGGGAAAAATCGCAGATGAGGCGCTTGATCACCTCACGACGGATCAGATCGTCCCGATTGAGGGAGCACCCCTTCCACTGGGCATGGCCCAGTGACTCGACCTGGGCATAGTAGGTTTTGAGATCCTTCTGGTTCTGGGAATAGGCATCCCCCATCATGCTGATGGAAGAGACCCCCAGCCCCAGCAGATCGCAATCCCCCTGGGTGGTATAGCCCTGGAAGTTGCGATGCAGCTTGCCCTCGCGCTGGGCGACGGCCAGCTCGTCATCGGGCTTGGCAAAGTGGTCCATGCCGATGAACTGATAACCCTGGCCGGTCAGGAAGGCAATGGTGTCCTGCAGCATGGCCAGCTTCTCCTGCGGCGCCGGCATGTCCGCTTCTTTCAGCTTGTGCTGGGCGGCAAAACGGCTCGGCAGGTGGGCATAGTTGAAGATGGAGAGGCGGGCCGGGTCGGTCTTGAGCACCTCTTCCAGGGTGTGATGGAAGCTCTCCCGGTTCTGGTGCGGCAGACCGTAGATGAGATCCAGATTGGTGGAGCGGAACCCCAGCTCGCGGGCACGAACCAGCATGGCGCGGATGAAGTCGTTGTCCTGCTCCCGATTGACCGCGACCTGGACCGCCTTGTTGAAGTCCTGAACGCCAAGGCTGATGCGGTTGAAACCGAGCTCCCGCAGCACATCCAGCATGGACAATTCGATCTCGCGGGGATCCACCTCGATGCTGATCTCCCCCTCCTCGGCGAAGTGGAAGTGCTCCCGCAACATGGCCATCAGGCGACGAGTCTGGGGGTCGCTCAGATAGGTGGGTGTGCCGCCACCCCAGTGCAGCTGGGTGACCAGTCTCTCCTTGAACAGGGGGGCCTGGGCCTTGATCTCCTGTTCGAGGTAGTCGAGGTATTGATCTGCCTTGTGCTGGTGCCGGGTAATGACCTTGTTGCAGCCGCAGTAGTAGCAGAGCTTGTGACAGAAGGGGATGTGCACGTAGAGCGACAGATTGCGTGCAGGATACTGGCCCGCTGCCTGGACAAAGTCCGGATAGCCGAACCCCTCGTTGAACTCCAGCGCAGTGGGATAGGAGGTATAACGCGGACCACTGTAGTTGTATTTTTCGATCAGGGCCTGATCCCACACAATCTGTTCTGCTTGCACGCTTGCTTCCTCTGTCTTTGTCATGGGCTCACCGGCTTAACTGAAAATCCTTCAGTCTGGCGACATCCTCAAGGATCTGCGCCTCCAGCTCGGCCTCGTAGCCGCTGCGTTCGAGATCCATCTTCATCACTTCATTGCGCTTGAGTGCCCGCCTCGCCTCATGGGTCGGCATCTCCTTCACCTTCTCATAGAGGCCGTAGAGCCCCGGGAACTCGGTGGCAAAGGCGCGGCCCCCCTTTATTTGCAAGGCATCCAGCAGATTGGTCAGCCGGATGGCGCCTTCTGAGTAGTCGCACTGACCATCTCGTACCGCGTGGGCGATCACCCTGACACTCTCCAGAATCCGCTCGTTGCGGGCCGCAATGGCGTGCTGCTGCATCTCTTGCTGGCGTTTGAGACGCGCCATCAGGGTGCCGGCATAGACGGCAAGCCCCAGCAAAATCAGGCCACCCAACAGGGCGGCCAGCATCCATCCACTCATCACTTTTTCTTCGGCTCGGGTTTGGCTTCAGGCTGGTAGTCCGCCTGAGAGAAACGCTCCCACAGCTCCTCTTCGGAGGCAGGCTGACTCGGCTCATCAAAATCGGCATCATCAAAATCCATGTCGCCATCTTCGTCATCGTCGTTGTCGATGATGCCGAGCTCGTCCATCAGCTCCTGATAACGGTCAACCCGCTGATCGACCCATGCCTGCTCTGCGGCCTCCAGGGTTTCACCGGCATCCAGACGATCCAGCAAGGCATTGAGGCGATCATCATTCTCGATGGACGCCAGCTCCTGCTCGGGGGTCATCACCACCCGCTTCTCTTTCGCAGGCTTGGTCGCCACCGGCTTGCTGCCCTTCTCGTCGGCAATCAGCGCGATGGGCTTGCGAGAGCCGATGCGTGGATCCTTGGCCTGCTTGGAGCCGCTCTTTTTGCCCGCCTGCTCGACCTGTTGGCGGGAGCCCGCCTTCAGGCCCTTGCGCTTGGCGGCGCGCTTGCGCTCACGACCTTCCTGAGCACTGGCATCTGATTCTTTGCGCTTGCCGGTAGGCTTGCGGTTGGGTTGTTTGGCCGACATGAATGACTCCGACAAATAACTGAATGGAACCCCCCGGAGCGTGTCGTCCGGGGAGGATGCTGAAGCGGGGAACAGTAAATATGGAACAAGAGTGGGATCCCGCACCAATTCGACCACGTTGGGTCGCTGAACACCGCAGGATCGGCATCCTCTGGGCATGTTGCTGGTATTTTGACACAGAATGTCTTGGCGGGTTAATGACCCAATAGAAAAAAGGCAGCCGAAGCTGCCTTTTTCCATCATGCGAGTTCCATTCCCTGGTAGCCAATCGCCTTATCCCTGGGCGAACCACGGCGCATCATTTCGTTGGATCATCCTGATCCTTATTGACCAGTCCTGAGTGTGCGTGTGTTTGTTTGTCTAACCCAAACCGGCGACATCCTGCCTCCCATCGGGGTGGTTGCCTCCCGCAGCCCCGCTCATCCCTGGCGGTCACCATCCTGGCTTTTTGCATCTATTGCTCATCGCATGCTCCGAGCCGACATCCTGTCAAACCGAAGACGGGTCTTGCACCCTCTCTCCGGCCAATCCTTGCTGCCTACTGTAACTTCTTCGCCGGATGACTCAATCAACCAAAGCACATTTCGAACTGGTACAAAGTGATGTTCTATTTCTTAATTCATTGAAAAATAAAATATAAAAAAATATACGTGAGCAATCTTTCAGACACGACCAGCCCCGTATATAGAAGATCTCTTACAGCAACGCAGGCTGTTTACGGGCGATTGCTACAACCTCAAAAAAGAACAGGGAACACAATGGTTCCCTGTTCTTTTCAACAAGATAACTAACAGGCTACATCAGTGAAGCCCCGCCACATACTTGGAGAGCGCCTCGATGTCCTGATCCGTCAGCTTCTTGGCCACATCCCGCATCATGCCATTGGGATCGTTGTCGCGGGTCGCCGAACGAAAAGCGGTGAGCTGGGCCTTGATATAGGCGGGATGCTGCCCTGACAGGCTGGGGTACTTCGCTTGCTCGACGCCGGAACCCCGTGGGCCATGACAGGCGGTACAGGCGGCCAGGCCTCGCTCCATGTCTCCCCCCATATAAAGCGCCTTGCCTGTGGCAACCACATCATCGGGCACGGCAACCGGCGTCACCTTCTGGCTGGAGAAATAAGCGGCAAGATCGTCCATATCCTGCTCGGACAACGGCAACGCCATGGGTCCCATGACGGGCGCAACCCGACCAGTTTGGCCAGAAGCTGCAGCCTTCAGTTCAACTAATTGTTTTTTGATATATGATGCGTGCTGACCAGCAATCTTGGGATACATGTCGACTGGGCTGTTGCCGTCCGGTCCATGACAGGCCGCACAGACGGCAGCCTTGGTTTGTCCCGCAGCGGCATCGCCCTTGGCTTGTGCCATCCCAGTTACGCCAACCATCAGAGCAAGTGTAATGACTAGGTTCTTCATGGCGTTCCAACTTTCTCGTTATTAGGCTTCCAGATCCCATGCCGCTGAAGGCATGTTAAAATAAACGCGTTCAAGCGACGCCATTTTACACTATTTCACAAAAAAGTAACTCTATAACCCTCTATCTCTATGGGGAATTTACGTTGGATACACAAACTCTGAATTTCAATAAGGTGCATTTTGTGACCAGCGCACCCGACATCCGCCACCTGCCAAATGATGGGGGTGTCGAGATTGCGTTTGCCGGTCGTTCCAACGCTGGCAAATCGTCTGCATTGAATACCTTGACCAAACACAAGAACCTGGCGCGTACCAGTAAGACCCCTGGCCGTACTCAGCTGATCAACCTGTTTGAGCTGGAACCGGGCAAACGCCTGGTTGACTTGCCTGGCTATGGATATGCCCAGGTTCCGCTGGAAATGAAGCTCAAGTGGCAAAAGTCACTGGCTGAATACCTGCAACGACGGGAGTCCCTGAAAGGGCTGGTGATCCTGATGGACATCCGCCATCCGCTCAAGGAAACCGACATGAACATGCTGGAATGGAGTTCACACCGTGAACTGCCGGTGATGCTGTTGCTGACCAAGGCGGACAAGTTAAGCCCGGGGCCCCGCAACAACCAGGTGATCAAGGTTCGTCAGGCGGTGGCAGAACTGGGCCCGCAGATCCAGGTTGAAGCATTCTCTTCTCTGACCAATATCGGCGTCGAGAAGCTGGCCCAGACCCTGAGCGGCTGGTACCTGTCCGAAGCAGACAACGCCCAAGTAGACGACGAAGATAATCAGAACGAGGAGTAAACGACTCCTCTCCCTGGCTGCAATTGGCGGAGTTGGACCTCCGCTGATTGAAAGGCTTTCATGATCCCCCCATCTCCGAGCCCTCCCTCCCCGCCTTCGCCACCTCTGAAGAAAAACCTCAAAAAATATATTTAAATCATACTGATAGCATGTTTAGACGCGAAAAGAATTAACTAATCATCAACCTGATACCGTTTTCATGGATATCGAGTAAAAAATCAGAATTGAAGGCTGTAACAAACGAAACTGAAATTTAATTACACGATGAGGCAATATAGGGATAAAAATGAGGCCGGTCTTGCCATTGCAAACCGGCCTGAAGAAATGAGTTCAAAAATTTGGGAAAAAGCGAGTTCTCGAGAACAAAGACGATTGGTTTTCCTCAAGAAACGCCTTCATTCTAACAAAGAACGGCAACAATTAAAGCATTTACTCTAAACGTTACTCATAAAAAAACGCCCCGACGATGACTCATCGGGGCTGCTATTCAGCCACATTCAATTACGTGAAATAAAAGGTCTGAAAGATAGAACATCTTACCTCTGTACCCTACGCCGACAACTGTACAGCAAAGCAGCAGAAAGTGAAAGTAATTTATGTAATTTAGTTTCAAGGGTAGGGAAAAGAAAAAATATTCATAATTTTCATGCAGATAAAAAAATCCCCAGTACGAATACCGGGGAGTTATAAAGGTGACTAGCTAGCACTTCCTCAACTATCCAGTTAGTCAGCAGTCCGTTACAGAAGTTCCGCTGCTTTGAGAAAAAACTCAAAAAAATTCTGCGAGTGACGGCAAAGTAAAAGTAACTTATTGTTACGCAATGGTTTTATAAAAATGGCACCTGTTCTGCCACACCCCCACCGCAGAACGACCGTTTCACATCACACGCGCCGTGCCGCATCACGAGGGAGCCCTTATCCAGAGATGCAGAATCTCTACATCAGATCTGCAGATCTGCCAACAGCCCAATAGAGCGTACAAGCTGGTTCACACGACGCCCAGATTGCGCTGCAACTCTCTCAATACCTGCTTGGTGCCGGGCCGGATCCCTCGCCATACCGTAAAGGCCTCAGCAGCCTGCTCGACCAGCATGCCCAATCCATCCATGGTATGGCGCGCGCCATGTTGTTTGGCCCAGCCGATGAAGGCTGTGTCCGTTGCGCCATACATCATGTCGTAGATCGCGATGTCCGGGTGGATGAGGGTTGGCGCCAAAGGTGGCAACTCACCTTGCAGACTGGCTGAGGTGGAATTGATGATGAGATCGAACGGCCCCACCAGCTGTTCATAGGATTGAGCCGTGATGCTGCCCAGATCCTTGAACTCCACAGCCAGCTGTTCCGCCTTGGCATGGGTACGGTTGACCACGACAATCTCGCCCGGCGCTTCCGCCAGCAGGGGGGCCAGGGCGCCACGAGCTGCGCCACCAGCACCCAGAAGCAGGATCCTGCTACCGGCAAGGTTCACTCCGTGAGCCTTGAGATCGGCGACCAGCCCGGCGCCGTCGGTATTGTCACCCAGCAGCACGCCATCATTAGTCAGTTTGATGGTGTTGACCGCTCCCGCCCGCTTGGCCCTGGGGCTCAGCCGCTCCACCAGCACGAAGGCTTGCTCCTTGAAAGGCACGGTCACGTTGCACCCCTTCCCTCCTTCGGCGAAGAAGTGGTTCAGAGCGCTGGCAAACTCATCGACAGCAGGTTCTGCCAGACCATACTCCAGCTCTTGCTGGGTCTGCCTGGCAAACAGGGTATGAATGAAGGGAGATTTGCTGTGGCGCACGGGGTGGCCAAAAACCAGATAACGATCCATCAAGGCGTTCCTTTTGAGGGCAATATCCCGATTTAACGGGTTTTCTCATGAAGGAACAAGCCGAATATCGGCCAATAAGAAGGGGCCATCATGGCCCCTCTGGTCACAACCACTCGCGCGGTTTGAGGTAGTCGCTGTAGAGCAATGCCTCCGGGCTGCCAGCCTCCGGCTGCCAGTCGTACTCCCAGCGCGCCAGCGGCGGCATCGACATCAGGATGGATTCGGTACGCCCCCCCGTCTGCAGTCCGAACAGGGTCCCGCGGTCGTAGACCAGATTGAACTCCACGTAGCGGCCACGGCGATAAAGCTGGAACGCCCGTTCCCGCTCCCCATAAGCAAGCTCCTTGCGTCGCTCGACAATCGGCAAGTAGGCCGCGAGGTAACCCTCACCCACTGCACGCATGAAGGCAAAGCAGTCGGCAAAGGGCCAACGGTTCAGGTCATCGAAGAAAAGACCACCCACCCCGCGCGTCTCGCCCCGATGCTTGAGGAAGAAGTAACGATCGCACCAGGATTTGAACTCGGGATAAATGTCGGTGCCGAACGGCTGACAGAGCTCATGGGAGACCTGGTGCCAATGCCTCACGTCCTCTTCGAACGGATAGAAGGGCGTCAGGTCGAAGCCGCCACCAAACCACCAGATCGGCTCCTCCCCCTCTTTCTCGGCGATGAAGAACCGCACATTCGCATGGCTGGTCGGTACATAGGGATTATGCGGGTGGATCACCAGCGATACCCCCATGGCCTCAAACCTGCGGCCAGCCAGTTCGGGACGATGTGCGGTCGCGGATGCCGGCATGGCATCGCCATAGACATGGGAGAAGTTGACCCCACCTTGCTCGATCACCGCCCCCTGACGCAGCACCCGTGTAATACCGCCACCACCACCTTCGCGACTCCAGGCATCTTCCACAAAGCGCCCGCATCCATCGGCCTGCTCCAGGCCACGGCAGATATCATCCTGCAATTGCAGCAGGAAGGCTTTTACCTGGGCCACATCCGGTTTGCTCATTTTATCTCCTGTCAGACAGGCATCATGCATGCACTGCCTGCACTTCTCGTATTGTCATGACCTCATCGCACAACCTGCATGAAACAGGGCCGTGCCCAACTCAGGATGGGCGAATGATGGCCCCGGTACGGGCGTCCTTGATTTCGGACGGGTTGGCTTGTCCCCCGACTTCGCCGGGCAGAATGTAAGCCAGCTGGCTTGCCAGCAGATCGCCAATGTCAGCCACCCGGCGAGCAGGTTCCTCACCGGTGAGATTGGCACTGGTGGACACCAGCGGTTTGCCAAATGCTCGGCAAAGCCCTTGCACCTGGGGATGGCCTGTGACCCGCACCGCCAGAGTATCGAACTGACCGGTCAACCAGGACGGTGTCGTCGCGCGAGCGGGCATGATCCAGGTGAAGGGACCAGGCCAGCTCGCCTGCACGCGAGCAAGCTGCTCATCGCTGAGCTGGCTCAGGTCGATGTAGTCCTGCAATTGCGCCAGATCTGCCGCGATCAGGATCAATCCCTTCTCCACCGGCCGCTGCTTGATGGCCAGCAGCCGCTGCACGGCGGCTTCGGAATCAGGATCACACCCCAGACCAAACACGGCTTCGGTGGCATAGGCGATAACCCCTTCTCCTTGAAGGGCGGCAACCGCTTGTTCAAATTCATTTGGCATAAGCACATGCGACAGCCACGCTGCCGCCTCTCATCACTGGATTGTCTGTTGAACCGACATGACGGCATCGGGGCCATCACTGCTGCGATATGGGCTATATCCCTGCTCCTCTTCAGTCATGCATTTCTGCTCAGACGCTTGAGTGCATCAGTGAACCGAACAACCGCAGGGAGCTTGAGATGGCGATCAGGAGCAGGGCGACTTGGGCGATGCGCATCGGCTCACAACCTCACGCTGACCAGCAATCCGCCTGCCTGATCACGGGCGGCGAGATTATACCCGCTCAATCTGGTGGGAGCATTTCTTTTGCGGGCAGACCCAGCGCAGGTTTCCCCGCACCTTCTTCTCGACCATGATGCCCCAGCCACACTCGGGACAGGGTATGGGAACCGGCTTGTCATTCACCACATACTTGCAGTGAGGATAGGCGTCACACGAGTAGAACTGTTTGCCATAACGGGATGTGCGGCTCACCAGATGACCTTTGCCACACTCCGGGCAGAGGATTTGGGTATCGTCACTCTCCTGAAGGGATTCGATATGCTGACAGGCCGGGTACTGGGTACATCCCACAAACAGACCGTAACGACCCTTCTTGATGGCAAGTGGATGGCCACAATCCGGACAGGACGACCCCTCGAGCACTTTCTCTATATCGCGGCCAGAGGGGGTGAGGGAGCGAATGTAATCGCAAGCGGGATAGGCTGAACAACCAAGGAAGGGACCGTGTTTGCCCTGGCGGATCACCAGTTCAGCACCACATTGCGGGCACGGCTCGCGCTCGAAGGCATGTTCGTGGGCAGAGAAGAGGTGGTGATCGATCTTTGACATGGGCCGCGCCTTGAAATCCAGATGGCCTGAATTCTACCAGCGCGGCACCGGGCTGTCAGTGGATGACGCCGTCCGACTCGTCAAACACCAGCTCTTCCATCTGCTGGTAGGCGTTTTCGCTGCCTGGCACATTGAACAGCACCATCATGACGACCCACTTCAGATCGTCCAGCTCGATGTCCGGCTTGTCCAGCTCGAGCAACCGTTCGATGCAGATTTCACGGGTTTCGGCATTCAGCACTTGCGCCTGCTCCAGGAACAGCAGGAAACCGCGACATTCAGTACTGAGGCGAACAAGCTCCTGCGGCGCATAGATCCGCATAGAGCCCTGCTGGCTTGCGGTGACATAGACTTCCCGCTCGCTGTCGTGCAGGTTGGCCAGTCGCTCCAGCCAGTTGAGCGCTTTCTCGATCTCGTCCTTGTCGAAACCGGCCCGGCTCAGTTCGTCGGTGAGTTCATCCTGCTCGACCATCACATCTGCATCGCTGTGGATGTAGGTCTCGAAAAGGTACATCAATACATCAAACATGATTCGCCCTCCTCGCTCTGACGTATCCACCGGCTACCGCCATCACTGCACCAACCAGCTCCAGCTCTACCAACCTGCCCAGTACGACATCGACAGGAAGCCGGGCCCGTTCGGCAACGGTATCCACGCTCGTGGTCTCATAATCTACGTTATCCAACAAATCGGCATAAGGCAATTCGCTATTATGCTGCGCCTCGGAAGAACCGTTGGCGGGTCCAGGGGGCAAGACCAGCCTTGGAAACTCTTCCAGGATATCGGCGGCATTCAAGACCAGCTTGGCACCCTGTTGAAGCAGACGGTTGCACCCTGCTGCCTGTGCATTTTGCGGAGCGCCGGGAACGGCAAAGACCTCGCGGCCCTGCTCCAGCGCATAACGGGCCGTGATGAGCGAACCACTCTGTTCTGCCGCTTCCACCACCAGTGTCCCCAGCGACAGGCCACTGATGATACGGTTGCGGCGAGGGAAGTGTTCAGCCAGGGGGCCTTGCTGGGGCGCCAACTCGGAAACAAGCAGACCTTCCTGCTCGAGGATTTGCATCGCCAACCCCTGATGACGCTTGGGGTAGAGACAATCCAGACCGGATCCCAGCACCGCCAGGGTGATTCCGCCCGATGCCAGCGCCTGCTGATGGCAGACGCCATCGATGCCCAACGCGAGGCCGGAGGTGATCGCCAGACCACAGCCCACCAACTCGGCACACAAGCGTGTCGCATTGTCTTTGCCGGCATAGGTGGGGTGGCGGGTACCCACCATCGCCAACTGTGGCAGGGAGAGGGATGAGACGTTCCCGCGGCAGTAGAGCAAGAGCGGGGCGCCGGGGATCTCTTTGAGCAGGGCAGGATATGCGGGGTCATCGGGACAGAGGAGGTGATTGCCGGGCTCGGCGGCCCAGCTCAATCCCTGCTCCACGACAGGAAGAGGCCATCTCATCTGCTGAATCTGGGCACTCTGCAGACCAAGAACTCGCAGGGCGCCATCGTCTGAGTCAAACAGAGTTGTGATGTCACCACCCACATGAGCCAGCAGGCGAGCGGCGGTGACCGGGCCTATGCCTGTAACGGCATCCAGCGTCAGCCATAGCGACAACCGCTCCAGTGGCAAGGACACGTCAGAAATTACTGACCTGATAACCAGAGCCGACCAGATCCTGACTCTGCAGGATAAGACCGTAACTCAATTTGTCGTAGACCTTGAACAACATGACTCTGGCAACGGCCTCGGCAGGCAGCGATGACTTGCCGGCAGAATAGAACGCCTTGTCATAGACGGATGAATGTTCCCGATATGACACCTTGCCATTCTTGTCTACCATCTCGGCTCCCGGGCGCAGGATCTCGAGCACATCGCCCGGGGCCACCTGATCACGCTCCCCCTTGTTGATGAGTACCACATCAAACTTGCCCCCACCATGAACCTTGCTCGGCAGCTCGATCACATAGCCGGGGGAAATGGAAGGTGCCGCCTTTGGCATGAACACGGCAGAGATGCTCTCCTGCGACGGCAGCGGCATCACCTTGTCGCCCTGATACACCTCACGCCGGTTATGGGTCAGCGTCACTTTGGTGGTGTCGTGGGCAAGGTACTCCTCTGCCCGCACCGTGCCGACAAAAATCGCCTCCTGACCGAGCGACTCACCGGTATGCTTGTCCTTGTATGCCACTCCCGGACGATAGAGGCCATAACTCTGGCCCGGGTTCAGGGCTCCTTTCACATAGAGAATGTCACCCTCCAGCATCCCGACATGCTTGTCATTGTTGCCGAGCACATAGGGCAGGTCCTTGCTCTGCTGGCTGTTGGCCAGAATGTGGTCGGTCTGCAGGAAGGGCGCTATCTCACTCAGAGGAAGGGTCGGTATGGGATTGGCCTTGTTTTCATAGCGGTTCTTGGGCGAGAGACGGATGACCTGCTTGCCCCCCTGACTGGCTTTGCCGAGCCGAGGCTCACCATTGACCCAGCTCAGGTGCAGCACGTCACCGGGATAGATCCAGTGGGGATTGGCGATCTGCGGATTGATGTTCCAGAGGCGTGGCCAGAGCCAGGGTTCGGCCAGATACTGGCCCGAGATATCCCAGAGGGTGTCCCCTTTTTGCACCACATAAGTCTCGGGGTAACCGGATTTGAGCGTCAACTGCTGTGCCATGGCGCCACCGGCCAGGGCTGTCGCCAGGCAGGCGACGACGATTTGCTTCAGATACATAACACTCCCTGTTACTTCTGCACGCAAAGTGTTGCTGTTTTTTGTCGGCGTAAATGACTAGAATTACGTCAATATTGACTGCGTTTATATGAAACTAAAGAAAAAATTATGGCCATTCTAGATGTATTGCGTTTCCCCGATGAGCGTCTGCGCACAGTCGCGGCCCCTGTCGAAGCCTTTACACCCGAGTTACAACACATTGTAGATGATATGTTCGAAACCATGTACGCGGAGGAAGGCATCGGCCTGGCCGCGACCCAGGTCGACATTCATCAGCGCATCATCGTCATCGATGTCTCCGAGAACCGCGAAGAACAGCTGGTGTTGATCAACCCGGAGATCCTGGAACAGTCCGGCAGCACCGGCATCGAAGAGGGCTGCCTCTCCGTGCCCGGCAACCGTGCTCTGGTTCCGCGCGCCGAGTGGGTCAAGGTCAGGGCGCAAGATCGCCACGGCAACACCTTCGAGCTGGAAGCGGACGATCTGCTCGCCATCTGCATACAACATGAGATGGATCATCTGGTCGGCAAGCTGTTTGTGGATTACTTGTCCCCGCTCAAGCGCCAGCGCATTCGTCAGAAGCTGGAAAAGATGGCCCGTGAAGATCGCAAAGCCCTCTGAGGATCCGCTCCATTGAACAAGCTGAAACTGATTTTTGCCGGTACCCCCGACTTCGCCGCCCGTCATCTGGCGGCGTTGTTGTCTTCCGGCCACGAGGTCGTCGCCGTTTATACCCAGCCGGACAAGCCCGCCGGTCGCGGCCAGAAGCTCACCGCCAGCCCGGTCAAGGAGCTGGCGCTGGCCCACGATCTGCCGGTCTATCAACCTGCCTCCCTGCGCAATGAAGCGGCGCAGGCCGAACTGGCCGCTCTGGGTGCCGATCTGATGGTCGTCGTGGCTTATGGCCTCATCCTCCCCAAGGCGGTGCTCGATACGCCGCGTCTGGGTTGCATCAACGTGCACGGATCCCTGCTGCCGCGCTGGCGCGGTGCCGCCCCGATTCAACGCTCCATCTGGGCGGGGGATGCCGAAACCGGCGTCACCATCATGCAGATGGACGTGGGGCTGGACACCGGTGCCATGATCCGCAAGGTAACCTGCCCCATCGCCAGTGATGAGACCTCTGCCAGCCTCTATGACAAGCTGGCCGGTCTGGGCCCGCAGGCACTGGTCGATACCCTGAACGCCATGGCTGCCGGCGGCACCGCCGCCGAGCCCCAGGACGATGCGCTGGCCAACTACGCCGAGAAGCTCTCCAAGGAAGAGGCCCGCATCGACTGGTCGATGGACGCCGTTGCCATCGAGCGCTGCATCCGTGCCTTCAACCCCTGGCCCATCAGCTGGTTCGACGTCGCCGGACAGACCGTCAAGGTGTGGCAGGCCGAGGTCGTCGCACAGGATCACGGCCAGGCAGCCGGCACCCTGCTCAAGGCCGACAAGCAGGGGATCGAGGTTGCCACCGGTCAGGGCGTGCTGCGCCTGCTGACCCTGCAACCTCCCGGCAAGAAGGCCATGTCCGTTTCGGATCTGCTCAACTCTCGCCGCGACTGGTTTGAACCCGGCACGCAACTGATTTGATCTGGATTGAATTGACACAAGCGGGGCCCTGGCCCCGACTTGTGCATCTAAGGTAACGCTATGAAAACACGCGCACAGGCTGCTCTCGTCATTCAACAGGTGCTGGATCAGGGTCAATCTCTCTCCGCCGTTCTGCCTGCTGCCCAGGAGAAGATCGCCCCTCGCGATCGCGCCCTCCTGCAAGAACTCTGCTATGGCACCCTGCGCTGGCTGCCCCGCCTCGATGCGGCGGTCAGCGAGATGATGGACAAGCCGCTCAAGAACAAAAGCCGCATCTTCCACTACCTCATCCTGGTCGGCCTCTACCAGCTCATCTATACCCGCATTCCGGCTCACGCCGCCGTGGCCGAGACCGTCAACGCCGTCAAGCTGCTCAAGGGCTCTTCCCTGCGCGGCCTCATCAACGGCGTACTGCGCAACTTCCAGCGCAGCGCCGAAGTGATCCTGCTGCGCATCGACCGCGTCCCCAGCGTCCGCCTCGGCCACCCCGAATGGCTCACCAAGCGCCTGCGTCAGGCCTATCCCGATGACTGGGAGTTCATCATGGAGGCCAACAACCAGCGCCCGCCCATGTGGATCCGCAACAACAGCCAGCGCCAGAGCCGCGAGGCCATGCTGATCCGCATGAGCGAGGCGGGCATCCCGGCCATGGCCGGTGTGGAAGGGGAAGATTGCATCCTGCTGGAGCGCCCCTGCGACGTGACCAAGCTGCCCGGCTTCGAGCAGGGTGACTGCTCGGTGCAGGACGGGGCCGCCCAGCAGGCCGCCGCCCTGCTCGATCCCCAGCCGGGCGAGTGGGTGCTGGACGCCTGCGCCGCCCCCGGCGGCAAAACCGCCCACCTGCTGGAACGCCAGCCGGCCCTTGCCGGCGTGGTTGCCGTCGACGCAGACGACAACCGCCTCAAGCGGGTGCAGGAGAACCTGGATCGCATCGGCCTTCAGGCCCAAGTGATCCACGGTGATGCCAGCACGCCGGATCTGTG
Source organism: Aeromonas sp. QDB17 (assembly GCF_027705305.1). Lineage (NCBI taxonomy): Bacteria > Pseudomonadati > Pseudomonadota > Gammaproteobacteria > Aeromonadales > Aeromonadaceae > Aeromonas > Aeromonas sp. QDB17. Next base: position 51,535 of record NZ_JAPDBP010000016.1, on the reverse strand, counting down.
GTGGCCACAGGGGCAGTTCGACCGCATCCTGCTGGATGCCCCCTGCTCCGCCACCGGCGTCATCCGCCGTCACCCCGACATCAAGTGGTTGCGCCGGGATCAGGACATCCGCGAGCTGGCCGAGCTGCAACGCCGCATTCTCGACGCCCTCTGGGGCAAGCTGAAGCAGGGCGGCACCCTGCTCTACGCCACCTGTTCCGTGTTGCCGGAAGAGAACCGGGAGCAGATCCGCGCCTTCCTGGTCGATACCCCGGATGCCCGCCTGGTGCCGTTGCATGCCAAAGACACCCCGGCCTGTCCGGGTCGCCAGTTCCTGCCCGGCGAGGCGGAGATGGACGGCTTCTACTATGCCAAGCTCATCAAGCTGTAGGCCGAACCGGCGGATGGCAGGCCCGGTGACGGGCCGCCTCATTACGAAGCAACAACCTTGAGTAAGATGGCCTTATGAAAATCATCATTCTGGGCGCAGGTCAGGTGGGTGGCACCCTGGCCGAGAACCTCGCCGGCGAGAACAACGACATCACCATCGTCGACACCGACAGCGAGCGCCTGCGCGAACTGCAGGACAAATTCGACCTGCGGGTGGTGAATGGCCACGGCGCCCATCCCAGGGTGCTGCGCGAAGCCGGCGCCCAGGATGCCGACATGCTGGTCGCCGTCACCAACAGCGACGAGACCAACATGGTCGCCTGCCAGGTCGCCTACTCCCTGTTCAACACCCCGAACAAGGTGGCGCGCATTCGCTCCCCCGCCTATCTGGTGGAGCGGGATCGCCTGTTCCTGCCCGAATCCGTCCCCGTGGACCACCTGATCGCCCCGGAGCAGCTGGTGACCGACTACGTGCGTCGCCTGATCGAGTATCCGGGGGCGTTGCAGGTGGTGGATTTTGCCGACGGCAAGGTGGGCCTGGTGGCGGTCAAGGCCTATTACGGCGGCCCCCTGGTGGGCAATGCGCTCTCCACCCTGCGGGAACACATGCCCAACATCGAAACCCGGGTCGCCGCCATCTTCCGCCAGGGGCGCTCCATCCGCCCGCAGGGCACCACCATCATCGAAGCCGATGACGAGGTGTTCTTCGTGGCCGCGGCGGGCCATATCCGCGCCGTGATGTCTGAACTGCAACGCCTCGAGAGCCCCTACCGGCGCATTATGATCGTCGGCGGCGGCAATATCGGCGCCGGCCTTGCCCGCCAGCTAGAGAAGCGCTACAGCGTCAAGCTCATCGAGCGCAACCAGAAGCGGGCGGAGCAGCTCTCCGAGCACCTGGAACACACCATCGTCTTCTGCGGCGATGCGGCGGATCAGGAGCTGCTGGCGGAGGAGCACATCGACCAGATCGACGTCTTCATCGCGGTGACCAACGAGGATGAGGCCAACATCATGTCGGCCCTGCTCGCCAAGAAGATGGGGGCCAAGAAGACCATGGTGCTGATCCAGCGCGGCGCCTACGTGGACCTGGTACAGGGCGGCTCCATCGACATCGCCATCTCCCCCCAGCAGGCCACCATCTCTGCCCTGCTGACCCATGTGCGCCGTGCCGACATCGCCAACGTCTACAGCCTGCGCCGCGGGGCGGCCGAAGCCATCGAGGCGATCGCCCACGGGGACGAGAACACCTCCAAGGTGGTGGGTAAGACAGTGGGCGAGCTCAAGCTGCCCCCGGGCACCACCATAGGCGCAGTGGTGCGCGGTGATGAGGTGCTGATCGCCCACGATCGCACCCAGATACAGCAGGATGACCACGTGGTGATGTTCCTGGTGGACAAGAAGTACATCCCGGAAGTGGAGCGTCTGTTCCAGCCCAGTCCCTTCTTCCTGTAAGCCGGCCATGTCTCTGGCAACGGTATCCGGACCCGGCCCCTTTTCTCAGGAAAGGTCCGGGTCTTTTTTCAATCAACGACCAGGTTATCTTGCATGATCAAGCTGCATCCCATCGTCTTCACGCTCGGGCTGGTGCTCTCCAAGCTGGCGCTCTTCATGTGGCTGCCCACCCTGCTGGCCCTGCTGACCGGTTCGGAAGGTTTCGTCGAATTTCTCAAGTCGGTCTTGATCACCCATGGCGCCGCACTGCTCTGCCTCCATTACGGTCGCAAGGCGGAGTTTCACCTCGGGGTGCGGGAGATGTTCCTGCTCACCACCTCGGTCTGGGTGGTCGCCTGCGTCTTCGGGGCCCTGCCCTTCGTCTTCATCACCCATATCGGCTTTGCCGATGCCTACTTCGAGACCATGTCGGGGGTCACCACCACGGGCTCCACCGTACTGTCGGGGCTTGACGGCATGGCTCACAGCATTCTGCTGTGGCGATCCATCCTGCAGTGGCTGGGCGGGGTCGGTTTCATCGTGATGGCGGTGGCGGTGCTGCCCTACCTCAACGTCGGTGGCATGAAGCTGTTCCAGACCGAGAGCTCCGATTGGTCAGACAAGAGCGCCCCCCGCGCCAAGACGGTGGCCAACAACATAGTACTGGTCTACCTGGTGCTCTCCATGCTCTGCTTCCTCGCCTACTGGGTGAGCGGCATGAACCTGTTCGAGGCGGTCAACCACGCCATGACGACCCTCAGCACGGGCGGCTACTCCACCTCGGACCAATCCATGTCCCACTTCTCCCACGCGGCGCACTGGATAGGCACCCTCTTCATGTTCCTCGGTGGCCTGCCCTTCCTGCTCTATGTGCAGGCTCTCTCCCGCCGTGACAACAGCCTGTTCAAGGATGCCCAGGTGCAGGGCTTCTTCTGGCTGATCGTCTGGGTGACCCTGGTCGTCACCTTCTATCTCTGGGTGAGAGACATCTACGGCTTCATGGATGCCTTGCGCATCAGCAGCTTCAATATCGTCTCCGTGCTCACCACTACAGGCTACGGCCTCGGCGACTTCGGCACCTGGGGCCCGCTCACCACCATTATCTTCATCATCCTGCTGGCGCTCGGCGCCTGCTCTGGCTCCACGTCGGGCGGGCTCAAGATCTTTCGGGTCCAGGTGGCCTTCGCCCTGTTCAAGAAACAGATGCGCCAGCTGATGCACCCCTCCGCCGTGTTTCCCCAGAAGTACAACGGCCGTCCGGTCAACGACGCCATCATCCGCTCCCTGATCTCCTTCGTGCTGGTCTACTTCGCCATCATCCTGCTGATCGCCGCCCTGCTCGCCGCCATCGGGCTGGACCCCCTGACCGCCATCTCGGGCTCCATCACCGCCGTGGCCAACGTGGGCCCGGGCATGGGGCCTGTCATCGGTCCCAGCACCAACTTCGCCAGTCTGCCGGATGCGGCCAAGTGGATACTGTCGTTCGGCATGCTGCTGGGACGCCTCGAGATCCTGACGGTGGCGGTGCTCTTCTTCCCCTCCTTCTGGAAGCAATAAGCAGCCGTCCAGGCTGTTGCATGAAACGAAAAGGGCAGCCAATGGCTGCCCTTTTCGTTGTCCCGGCGAATGACGACTCCCCTCAGTCCGCCGACTCCTCCCGCTCCAGCGCCCTGTCCACCAGCGCGTCCGGCAAGGGCTTGGTCACCTCGACCCCCAGCTCGCGAAAGCGCTCGGCCTGGGCGATCAGGTTGCCACGACCGTTGACCAGCCGACCCATCGCCTTGTCGTAGCTCTCCTGCGCCTTGTGCAGGCTGCCCCCCATCTGCTGCATCTCCTCCACGAACAGCCGCAGCTTCTCGTAGAGGCGGCCGGCCCGCTCCGCTATCTGGCGCGAGTTCTGGTTCTGCCGCTCGTAGCGCCACAGGTTCTCTATGGTGCGCAGCGCCACCATCAGGTTGGTGGGGCTCACCAGCAGGATGTTGTGTTCCAGCCCGTAGCGCACCAGGGAAGGGTCCGCTTCAAGGGCAGCGAGGAAGGCAGGCTCCACCGCCACGAACATCAGCACATAGTCCAGGGTGCGCACCCCGGGCAACTGCTGGTAATCCTTGCGGCCCAGCTCGCGGATATGGTTGCGCACCGAGGCGACGTGCTCCTTGAGCGCCACCGCCTTCTCCAGATCGTCAGCGGCGTTGTACCAGCGCTCATAGGCGGTCAGCGACACCTTGGCGTCGATGATGATGTCCTTCTCCTGGGGCAGATGGACGATGACGTCGGGCTGGTAGCGCTTGCCCTTGTCCACCTCGATGTTGACCTGGGTGTGGTACTCATGCCCCTCGCGCAGGCCGCACTCGGAGAGGATCCGCGCCAGCACCACCTCCCCCCAGTTGCCCTGCTGCTTGCTGTCGCCCTTGAGGGCCCGGGTCAGCGCCGCCGCCTCTTCGGTCATGCGGGCGTTGAGCTCGGCAAGGCGCTCCAGCTCGAACTTGAGGTTGTGGCGCTGGGCCGTCTCCTGGGCGTGGGTCTCTCCCACCTGGCGGCGAAAGCCCTCGAGCTGCTCCTTGAGTGGAGTCAGCAGGAGATCCATGCTGTTCTGATTCAGTTCGCGGAAGTTGCCGGCATTTTGTTCAAAAATACGATTGGCGAGGTTCTCGAACTGCTGGCTGAGGCGCTGCTCAGCCTCTTGCTGCAACTGCAACTTCTCGGCGCTGGCGATGCGCTCGCTGCGCAGGGTCGCCTCGGCTTCCTTGAGACGGGCGGTGAGCTTGAGCAGCAGGGTCTGCTGCTGATCCAGTTTCTGCTGAGCCAGCATCTTCTCGTCCTGCAGCGCGTCCCAGCGATCCTGCAACCCCTGATAACGCTCCTCCAGCAGCAGCGCCTCTTCACGGCCGCTGCGCCGCCCCCACCACCAGCCGAACAGCAGCGCCAGCCCGCCAGCCAGCATGGCAGGCCACCAGGTCAGCAGCGGGGTCATCGGCGCCCCCGCTGGCGCAGGAAGAGTTCGAGATAGCGGTTGAGCAGCAACCAGATCAGCACATAGAGCAGATAGGCCGCCAGCACCACCCACTTGTGGCTGTTGACCCCGGTATCCAGTTCACTGAACTCGATACCCTTGAGATGGCAGTAGGCCCACATCAGCAGGGGGAAGACATAGAGCAGAGAAGCACGCCACAGAAATAGCCACATGAGTTCATTCAATCCCGCAAAAAGACCCGCCTAGCTTACACAAGGGCAACCCGGCTTGCGATCCTGCCCGCCGCTATTCTCTGGCTTGCCGGCCCAAAACTGGATAAAATTAACCCCTAATAGGTATAGGGGTGGGCATGACGCATTTTTTCTGTCGCTGGCTGGCACACGCATGGGGGAGCCCCCGCAGACCCGAGGTGGTCTGCCATGAGGCACGCCCGCCCTGGGCCATCGACGAGTCCCAGTTCCTCACCCTCTGCACCCGTTGTGGCGACTGCTTCAAGGCGTGTCCCAACGGCCTCATCAAGCCCGCCGATCGCCCCGAATATGACGGCAGCCCCATCGCCGGTACCCCAGTGCTGGATCTCGCCTGTGGCCAGTGCAGCTATTGCGGCAGCTGCGCCAGAGCCTGCCCCACGGGCGCACTGGATCTCTGCCTCGGCCGTCAGGTGCAGACCCGGGTCAGGATAGAGGCGAGCTGCCAGGCCCGTCAGGGCTACTACTGCCTGCTGTGTGAAGATGCCTGCCCCCAGCAGGCGATCAAGGTCGGCAACGAGGGAGTAACCGTCAACATGGCCGCCTGCGATGGCTGCGGCGCTTGCGGCCTCGCCTGTCTGCACGGAGCCATCACCCTTGTGCCCCAGCTCTGACCGCCGGCAATGACAGAGGGGCCCGCAGGCCCCTCTGTCATTCACCGTGGCATCATGCCATGGTCAGAATATTATCCTGCTCTATGCCGAGAAGGTGGCACAGACGAGTGGGATCCCGCACCGCATCCGCCAAAGTGTACTCCCCCAGCACCTCCAGGAAGGCGTGCATGGCGCGGCGCAGAATGCCCTGGATACGGCAGCCCCCGGAGAGACGGCAGTTTTCGCGCTTGCAGTCCACCGGGCAGAGCACGTGCTCCATGTCCATCACCACATCGCGCAGGTTGATGGAGACGGCGGCACGGCCGAGGCGGATGCCCCCATGCTTGCCACGCACCGTCTCGATGTAACCCTTGATGCCGAGCTGATGCACTATCTTGACCACGTGATTGCGGGAGATGGCGAAGGTGTCGGCCACTTCCGTGATGGTCGACAGGCGATCACCGGGCTGGATGGCCAGGAAGGTCAGGGTACGCAGGGCGTAGTCGGTAAATCGTGTCAGTTGCATGGTCGCACTTGCCTCTTACTACAAGCCAGAAATCAGGACGACAGCCGGTGGCCAAAGAGGGGGTCTGCACATGCGTGCGCACGGGATGGGCTTCTTCGACCGAGTCGTGAAGTCACAAGGGTAAGAGCAGCCCGGGCGGGTGTCGACGAAGATGTACATAAATCGACACTTTCTTTGATTGATCGCAAACTTGCCGCCTCGGCGAGGGGTTTTGGCGGTTTCCGTCGACAAATCCCCACCTCCTCTGCCATCGCCGGAGCCGATGTCCGGCGAGTTCAGTGGGGCTGTTTCAGCCAGTTGCGCAGCGCCTGGGAGGGGATGGAGCTCTCGGAGGCTACCGCGAAGGCGCCCCAGTCCACGGCGCACTGCAACGCATCGGCCATGGCCATGCCCCGCGCAAGACCGTGGATGAGGCCACCCGCGAAGGCATCCCCTGCCCCCGTGGTATCCACCACGGAGACCGGTCGCGCCGCCACCCTGACCTGCTCCTCCCCGTGAATGGCCACGGCTCCCGCCTTGCCCTCGGTCAGCACCAGCCATTCGAGCTGCTCCCCCGCGAGCTGGCGGGCATGCTGCCAGGGATCGCTCACCTCGCCGAGATCGGAGCGGGAGGCCACCAGTACGTGGCAGGGGCGGCGGGCCTGCCCCCCCTTGGGATACTGGGCCACCACGAAACTCTTGGCGAGCATCTGGCGCATGTAGCCCACGATGGCGGTGCCCGGATAGTTCACATAGAGGCAGTCCACCCCTTCGGTCGGCAGATCCCCCGGCAGATCCGGACGACGTGGGCGCCTGAGGATGGTGCGCTCACCGGTGGCGTCCACCAGCACCAGCAACTCGCCGGTCTCGCCGCCAAAGCGTTCCACATGGCTGCAATCCAGGCCGTATGAGGCCGCCTGCTCCAGCAGCCAGTCACCGGTGTCGTCCAGCCCGACCCGGGAGGCGATGATCACCTCGTGCCCCGCCCACACCAATCCGATGCCGGTATTGGCGGCGCCGCCGCCGAGCCTGCGCCCCTGATCCACGTATTGCAGCCGCGCCCCCGCCACCAGGGGTTCGGCCAGGGAGAGCACATGATCACAGTTGAGATTGGCGAGCAGCAGGATGCGGGACATGGAAACCTCGGCGGGAGGAAGCCGGCACCCCGGGGTGCCGGCACAGAAACGGAAGCGGGATCAGTAGACGGGCAGCTCCACCCCTGACAACAGCTCGTCGATACGAGCCTGGGTCGGCTGCTGCATCACGTTCTGGATCATCTCCTTGGTGAGATGGGGGGAGAAGGAGCTGATGAAGTCATACATGTAGTTCTGCAAGAGGATGCTCTTGCTGAAGCAGATCTGGGCCGGGCAGGGCTCGAACAGGTGCTCCAGATTGATGGCCACGAGGCCGGGGGCATCGCTATCGTTGGCTACCAGGGAGGAGATGATGCCGATGCCAAAGCCCAGCTCCACGTAGCGCTTGATGACGCCGGCATCCATCACCGTCATGTAGTAGTTGGGAGTAAGGCCGGCCGCCTGGAACACCTTGTCCTGCACCTGACGCCCGGTGGCGCCGCTCTCGTAGCTCAGGATGGGATACTGGCAGAGCTGCTCCAGGGTCGGCTTCTTCACCTTGGCCAGGGGGTGCTCCTGGGGCACCACCAGGGAGAGGGTCCAGAGATAGGCGGGCAGCGCGATCAGCTCCTTGTCGAAGCCTATCTCATGGGCCACGATGGAAAAATCCGAGTATCCCTTGCTGATCTGCTCCTTGGTGGCGGACATCACAGGATGCAGGTGGAACGAGATCTTGGGGTACTTTTTGGTGAAGTAGGTGACGCTTTTCGGCAGCAGGTAGCGGGCGATGGTGTGGGTGGTGTGGATGTTGAGGGTGCCCACGGTCGGATCCAGGTACTCCCGGGAGATGGCCTTGATCTTGCTCTCGATATTGAGCATGGCCTCGGCACACTTGATGATCTCCTCCCCCACCGGGGTGATCCGGTGCAGGTGCTTGCCGCGGCGCTCGAAGATGCGCACCCCCAGCTCGCTCTCCAGCAAGCCGATCTGCTTGCTCACCCCAGGCTGGCTGGTATAGAGCGCATCGGAGGCAACGGAGACGTTGAGATTGTGGTCCCGCACCGCGATCAGATACTTCAACTGCTGTAGTTTCAAGGTTGCCCCCTCACAGACTGACGCGGCGCTCGTCGATGGACTAGGCCGCCAAAAATGGCGGCCAGTGTATCATCCGGACTGGGCATATCGCCGCTTGATCCTTCATTTTGCTACAAAATCTAGCATCAGCGCGGTGGATATGACAAACGGGGTTCAGCGCGCGTCGGCCCCGATCGGCAGGATGCCGAGGAACTGCAGCAGCCACTGCATCATGGTGGCGGAATCCACCTCCCCTTCCAGGGAAGAGAGACTGCTCTGGTAATGTGCATCGGGCAGCCTGTCCCGTCGCCGCTCGATCAGGGCCCGGTTGTACGCCACCGAGAATTCCGGGTGCCCCTGGATGGCGACGATGTGATCCCCCTGCAGGAACATGAAGTTGGGGCAGAAGTCGTTGCCCGCGAGCAGGGTCGCCCCCGGCGGAAGCTGCTCCACCTGATCCTGGTGGCTTGCCAGGATGCGGATAGTGTCCAGCCCCGGCGCCATCCAGGGTTTTGTCGTCTGCATGGCATGGACCGACACCCCCAGACCCCACCCCTTGGTGGACTTCATTACCTCCCCTCCCAGCGCCTGGGCGATCACCTGATGGCCGAAGCAGACCCCGGCCAGCTTGACGTTGGCATCGTGGGCCCGGCGGATCCAGTCGCGCAGCGCCAGGATCCATGGGATGTCACTGTAGGCATCGTGACGCGAGCCGGTGATGAGCCAGGCATCGCATTCGGTCAGATCCGGGGGCAGATCGCCGTCGAGGGCGGACCAGACCCGAAATTCCAGCTCGGGGGCCAACGCCCGGAAACCCTTGATAAACATCTCGGAGTAAACGGGACCAAAATCCCCCACCAAATCGGGGTCCAGCCGGTCACAATCGAGAATACCCAGTCGCATCTGTTACTCCTTGACAGAAGCGCCCCCGCAGACCGGCGGCCTGCGGGGGCAAGAGATTAAAGCCATGGCAGCGAGCCGGCGGCTCACTTCATGGTCGGCATGGAGAACTCGGCGCCGGCGCGCAGGCTCTGGGGCCAGCGGGCGGTCACCGTCTTCATCCGGGTGTAGAAGCGCACCCCATCCGGCCCGTGCATGTTGAGCGGCCCGAAGATGGACCGTTTCCAGCCACCAAAGCTGTGAAACGCCATGGGCACCGGAATGGGAACGTTCACCCCTACCATACCGACCTGAACCCGCGTGGTGAAGTCCCTTGCGGTATCTCCGTCACCGGTGAAGATGGCGGTGCCGTTGCCATACTCGTGTTCGTTGATGAGACGCAGGGCCGTCTCGTAGTCCGGGGCCCGCACGATGGCGAGCACGGGGCCGAAGATCTCCTCCCGGTAGATGCGCATCTCGGGGCCGACCCGATCGAACAGGCTGCCCCCGATGAAGTAGCCCTCGCCATGGCTCAGGCCCCGGCCATCCACCACCAGCTCGGCCCCCTCGGCCACCCCCTGATCCACGTAGCCGCGCACCTTGGCCAGGTGTTCCCGGCTGATGAGGGGCCCCATCTCGTTCTCCGGACTCTGACCGAGACCGGGGCCGACCCGCAGGGCCGCCACCAGGGGCGAGAGCTTCGCCACCAGGGCATCGGCGGTCTCGTCACCCACCACCACGGCCACCGAGATCGCCATGCAACGCTCGCCCGCCGCGCCATAGGCGGCCCCCATCAGGGCGGAAACCGCCTGATCCAGATTGGCATCCGGCATGACCACCATGTGGTTCTTGGCGCCGCCCAGGGCCTGCACCCGCTTGCCGTGGGCCGAAGCGGTGGCATAGATGTACTGGGCGATGGGGGTGGAGCCGACAAACGACACGGCACCGACCCTCGGGTCGGTCAGCAGCACGTCCACCACCTCCTTGTCGCCGTTGACCACATTGAGCACCCCGTCCGGCAGGCCCGCCTGCTTGAGCAGTTCGGCCATGCGCAGGGAGAGGGACGGATCCTTCTCCGAGGGCTTGAGGATAAAGGTGTTGCCGCAGGCCAGGGCCACCGGGAACATCCAGAGCGGCACCATGGCAGGGAAGTTGAACGGGGTGATGCCGGCGCAGACCCCCACCGGCTGCATCATGGAGTGACTGTCGACCCCGCGGCCCACGTTGAGGGAGTGCTCCCCCTTGAGCAGATGGGGAATGCCGCAGGCAAACTCCACCACCTCCAGCCCCCGAGTCAGCTCCCCCTGGGCGTCGGAGAAGACCTTGCCGTGCTCACGGCTGATGAGCTGGGCCAACTCGTCCCTGTGCTGCTCCATCAGCTCCTTGAAGCGAAACAGCACCCGGGCCCGCACCAGCGGCGGGGTCTGGGCCCACTCCCCAAAGGCGCGCTCGGCGCAGGCAATCGCCTCGGCACACTCGTCGGCCGTGCTGAGAACGACGGAGCCTTGCTGCTGGCCGGTGGCCGGATTGAAGATGGCACCGAAACGCTCGCTGCGACTCTCGGTCGTCTCGCCGTCGATGAAGTTGTCGATCCTGTAACTCATAAATCCTCCGTGATGGGTCATCCGTCCTCCCCTCGCCGCGCCGGGGCAGCACAGGGGGATGACGCCCGGGACGAGCGCCATCCTGTGTGATGTGGGGGTCAGTCCTGGGCCTGCAGGGCGTCCTGCAGCAGGGTGAAGAGATCGTCTATCTGGCTGCGCTCGATGATGAGGGGAGGCGACAGGGCGATGATGTCGCCGGTCACCCGGATAAGCGCCCCCTTCTCGAAACAGCGTACGAACACCTCGTAGGCCCGCTTGCCCGGCGCATCGGGCATGGATTCGAGCTCGATGCCCGCCACCAGGCCGTAGTTGCGCACGTCCTTCACGTGCTTGCAGCCCTTGAGGGAATGGGCCGCCTCCTCCCAGTAGCCTGCCAGATCGGCGGCGCGGCTGAGCAGGTTCTCGTTGCGATAGATCTCGAGGGTCGCCAGACCCGCCGCCGCCGCCACCGGGTGACCCGAGTAGGTGTAGCCGTGGAACAGCTCGATGGCCCCCTTGCCCGCCGCCATCATGTCGTCATAGATATGGTTTTGCACCAGCACGGCCCCCATGGGGATGGCGCCGTTGGTGAGCCCCTTGGCGCAGGTGATCATGTCGGGGATGACGTCGAACTCCTGGGCGGCGAAGGGGGAGCCGAGGCGGCCGAAACCGGTGATCACCTCGTCAAAAATCAGCAAGATGCCGTATTTGGTACAGATCTCCCGCAGCCGCTTGAGATAGCCCTTGGGGGGCATGATGACCCCGGTGCTGCCGGCGATGGGCTCGACGATGACCGCCGCGATGTTGCTGGCGTCGTGCAGGAAGACAATCTTCTCCAGTTCATCGGCCAGGGTGAGGTCTTCTGCTGGCAATCCCTTGGTGAACGCATTTTTCCCTATGTTGAGGGTGTGGGGCAGATGATCCACCCCGGTCAGCAGGGAGCCGAACCACTTGCGGTTGCCGGGAATGCCCCCCACCGAGATGCCGCCAAAACCCACCCCGTGGTAGCCGCGCTCGCGGCCGATGAGCCGGGTACGGGTCCCCTGGCCGCGAGCCCGCTGCCAGGCCAGCGCAATCTTGAGCGCGGTGTCCACGGACTCCGATCCGGAGTTGGTATAGAAGACGTGACCGAATCCCTTGGGGGCGATCTCCACCAGCTGGTTGGCCAGCTCGAACGGCAAGGGGTGGCCCATCTGGAAGGTGGGGGCAAAATCGAGGTGGGAGATCTGCTGGGAGACCGCCTCGGCGATCTCGCGCCGACCATGGCCTGCGTTGCAACACCAGAGTCCGGCAGTGCCATCCAGTATCTTGCGGCCATCCTCTGAGTGATAATACATCCCCTCTGCCGACTTCAGGATGCGCGGCGCCGCCTTGAATTGCTGGTTGGCGGTGAACGGCATCCAGAATGCGGACATGTCGGGGGTATTGATGTCGCTGACAGGTTTCATGGTCACCTCATCCTTAAGGCGTTTAGTAACACCCGGCTCATGCCTATTAAATTAAACACCTGAATCCATAAAAAAGGGCTTTTATCGCCCGGCTTGGTGTCACCCCTCAGGGGTGGTATAAGATATTTAACACAATTTTAATAATAGTAAACAGTCAAGGAGTGTCTATCGATGGATATCGGTCACCGCCTCAAGGCGGTTCGCACCAAGGCGGCCCTCTCCCAGCGCGAGCTGGCAAAACGCTCCGGTGTGACCAACGGCTTTATCTCCCAGATCGAGAAAAATCAGGTGAGCCCCTCGGTGGCCTCCCTGCGCAAGGTGCTGGAAGGCATCCCCATGTCATTGGCCAGCTTCTTCACCGACGAGACGGAGATGGATTCCGAGGTGATCTTCCGTGCGGACGACATGCCGGATCTCGGCACCCACCCCATCAGCTACCGTCTGGTGGGTCACAGCCGCGCCAACCGCGCCATCGGCATGATGCAGGAGATACTGCCCCCGGGCGCCGACACCGGTGACGACATGCTGAGTCACGAAGGGGAAGAGTGCGGCATCGTCATCCGGGGTCAGGTGGAAGTCACGGTAGGCGAGCAGGTTCACCTGCTGGCACCGGGGGATGGCTACTACTTCGATAGCCGCACTCCCCACCGTTTTCGCAACGTGGGGGATCAGGAGTGCGTGCTGATCTCCGCCAACACGCCCGCCAGCTTCTGACGGGCCTTCTCCCGGAACAGCCCGCCGGGATCCCCCCTGCCCAGCCCAGGGATCAGGCCCGCGACACGGGCTCCCGCCCCGCCGCGCGACCCCAGACACCACAGGCCAGGGCGCCCGGTTTGCCCCGCCGTTGGCCCGGGTTGTTCGGGGTCAGTGTTTAATGAATTGTTACAAGATGGATTTACAAGCGGCAGGATGTTTAGCATATTGATACGCGGAGACTGACTTTCTGCCGGTTCAAGGAGTGAACATGAGTGACCTGACCCTGGCCCAGTGGCAACACAAGGCCGCCCATCTGACCCTGCCCTCGCAAGCCTTTATCGACGGCACCTACCGGGATGCCGTCAACGGCACCACCTTCGATTGCATCAATCCGGCCAACGGCCAACTGCTGACCAGGGTCGCCTCCTGCGACGCCGCCGATGCCGAGCTGGCGGTCAAGGCGGCCCGTGCCGCCTTCGACGACAAGCGCTGGTGCGGCCTCTCTCCCAAGCAGCGCAAGCTCATCATGCAGCGCTTCGCCGAGCTGATGCGCCTGAACCTGGTGGAGCTGGCACTGCTGGAGTCGCTGGATATGGGCAAGCCCATCGGCGACGCCATGGGGTATGACGCCCCCGCCGCCGCGAACTGCATCGCCTGGAACGCCGAGGCGATAGACAAGATCTACGATCAGGTCGCCCCGGTGGAAGAGTCCGCCCTGGCCCTGGTGACCCGCGAGCCCCTCGGTGTCGTGGCCGCCATCGTGCCCTGGAACTTCCCTCTGGTGATGGCCTGCTGGAAGCTGGGCCCGGCGCTCGCCACCGGCAACTCGGTGATCCTCAAACCCTCCGAGAAATCCCCCCTCACCGCCCTACGCATCGCGGGTCTGGCGAAGGAGGCGGGCATCCCCGACGGCGTGTTCAACGTGCTGCCGGGCTTTGGTCACACCGTGGGCGAGGCGCTGGCCATGCACATGGACGTCGACTGCATCACCTTCACCGGCTCCACCAAGATCGGCAAGCATCTGGTGCAGTGCTCCGGGAAATCCAATCTGAAACGCGCCTTTATGGAGTGCGGCGGCAAGAGCCCCAACATCGTGCTGGCGGATGCACCGGATCTGGATGCCGCCGCCAGAAGCGCCGTCGGCGCCATCTTCTACAACCAGGGGGAAGTGTGCACCGCCGCCTCCCGCCTGCTGGTGCAAAACAGCATCAAGCCCCAGTTCATGGAGCGGCTGCTGGCCCACGCCCGCGAATGGATCTCGGCCAACCCGCTCGACCCCACCACCCGCATCGGCGCCATGGTGGACCACATCCAGATGGAGCAGGTGCTCAACTACATCGCCATCGGCCAGCAGGAGGGCGCCAAGCTGCTGCTGGGGGGCAAGCGCACCCAGCCCGAGGAGGGCGGCTACTACATCGAACCCACCATCTTTGACGACGTGACCCCGACGATGCGCATCTTCCGCGAGGAGATCTTCGGCCCCGTGCTGGCGGTGACCGGCTTCGACACCCTGGAAGAGGCCATTGCGCTGGGCAACGACACCGACTACGGCCTGGCGGCCGCCATCTGGACGGCGGATCTCAACCAGGCGGTGAAGGGGTCGCGCGCCCTGCGCGCCGGCACCGTCTTCGTCAACAACTGGGATGGCGGCGACATGACCATGCCGTTTGGCGGTTTCAAGCAGTCCGGCAACGGGCGCGACAAGTCCCTGCACGCCCTGGAGAAGTACACCGAGCTGAAAAGCACCTGGATCCAGCTCGAATAACGTCATAAATGACGCTTATCAACAAAACAGGGGGAGAAATCCCCCTTTCTCATTTTTACTCTTTTATCCCCTCGCTCAATCGATATAATCGTCAAATAGCAAGCCATTAAATTTAAAGATAAAAATGCTTTTTTTTCTGGGAAGTGTACTGTTTCTGGTGGTGGGACTGCCGCTGTTGTTCTTCGTGCTGGGTCAGGGGGAAGCCTATGTCACCTGGGGCCCCTGGATCTCCGCCATCGCCCTCATGCTGTGGCTGCTGATGGACGTGGAGAAGATCCGCCGCGGGGGCGGTCGCTGAAGTCGCTCCTGCTGTTAAAATCCCGTCAGACCCATTTATTGTCTTCTTTCCCTGCAAAAGGATCGCTACACTGACTTTTTGCGATGTTTCCCGACATCCGCACTCCAGTGAAGGTTATCCGCATGCAACAACAGATCCAGCGCCAGGGCGTCCTCTATGCCCTCGGCGCCTACACCCTTTGGGGCCTGGCACCCATCTACTTCAAGTCCCTCTCCGCCGTGCCGGCCGCCGAGATCCTGACCCACCGCATGATCTGGTCCTGCGCCCTGCTGATGGTGCTGGTGCTGCTCGGACGCCAGTGGCACAAGGTGCAGGCGGTGCTGCGCCAGCCCAAGGTGCTGCTCACCCTGGCCTTCACCTCCGTCACCGTCGGCGGCAACTGGCTGCTGTTCATCTGGGCCATCAACAATGGCCACATGCTGGATGCGAGCCTGGGCTACTACATCAACCCCCTGTTCAACGTGCTGCTCGGCATGGTGTTTCTGAGCGAGAAGCTGCGCCGCCTGCAGTGGTGGGCGGTGGGGCTCGCCTTTGTCGGTGTCGCCGTCCAGCTCATCGCCTTCGGCTCCCTGCCCTGGATAGCCCTGGTGCTGGCCTCGAGCTTCGCCATCTACGGCCTCATTCGCAAGAAGCTGGCCCTGGACGCCCTCACCGGCCTGCTCATCGAGACCCTGATCATGCTGCCGCCGGCCGCCTTCTATCTGTGGGGCATCGCCGACAGCCCCACCAGCCACCTCACCCAGAATGACTGGCACCTGAACCTGCTGCTCATCGCCGCGGGCGCCGTCACCACGGCACCCCTGCTCTGCTTCACCGCGGCGGCCACCCGGCTCAAGCTCTCCACCCTGGGCTTCTTCCAGTACATAGGCCCCAGCCTGATGTTCATCCTGGCGGTGACCCTCTATGGCGAGGCGCTGGCGCTGGACAAGATGATCACCTTTGGCTGCATCTGGAGCGCCCTGGTGCTGTTCAGCCTGGATGGCCTGCGCAGCGGCAAGCGGCGCCAGGAGGCCGGCTGAGGCGCCGGCGCAATAATCTACAAGCCAAGGGGCCGCTTTCGGGGTATCAATAGGGGATGAACGCACCCCACTCCCGCATCCACTACTGGCAATCCCGGCTGCTGCCGGGGGTTGAACTCTCCCACTCCCACCACAGGGAGTTCAGCTATGGCCGCCACGTGCATCTGGACTACCACATCGGTCTGGTGCAGCGGGGCGGCCAGAAGTTCATCCACAAGGGGAACAGCCACCACCTGGTGCGCGGCGAACTCTCCACCGTCAACCCGGACGAGATGCACGACGGCCTCAGCCTGCTGCCGGAAGGGTACGAGGTGCGGGTCTTCTCCATCGCCCCCGAGCAGCTGGCCCGCTGGCTGCCGGAGCACCCCGAGCCCTTTTTCCACCAGGGATTGCAGAGCCGCCCCGACCTCTATCAGGGCTTTGCCCGCCTGCACATGCACCTGGACGGCCCTTCCCCCGACGGCCTGCTGGCGGAGAGCCAGTTGCTGGCCCTGCTGGGCGAACTGTTCCGGCTCGCCCCCGAGCGCCACGCCCTGGCGGATCCCCAGCTCAGGTTCCTGCGCGACCATCTGCTGGCCCGACTGGACGAGCGCCACACCCTGGAGGACCTGGCCGCCCTGTTCGGGCTGGATCGCTTCGCCTTCCTCCGTCAGTTCAAGAAGAAAACCGGCATGACCCCCTATGCCTGGCTCAAGCGGCTGCGCCTCGAACAGGGCAAGCGCCTGCTCGGCAGCGGTCTGCCGGTGAGCGAGGTGGCACTGGCGGTGGGCTTCTTCGATCAGAGCCACTTCCACCACGGTTTTCGTCAGGCCTTCGGGCTCACCCCGGCGGAGTATCGCCAGCAGATGCTGCCCGCCTGAATCACCGCCGCTGCAATCTTTTACAATCTCCCGTCCCCCGTCCTGCCCCATGCTGTCACCTCCATACCGCTGTCGGAGGTCTTTTATGTTCACCAGCCTGTTTCTGACCCTGGGTCTCGTCCACCTCGTCGCCCTGGCGAGCCCGGGCCCGGATTTCGCGCTCATCCTGCGCACCAGCCTGCACAGGCCCACCGCCCTCGGAGCGGCCCTTGGCATCGCCCTCGCCATCCTGCTCCACGCCACCCTGAGCCTGACCGGCATCAGCCTGCTGATCGCAAGCCAGCCCTGGCTCTTTCTCGCCGTGAAACTGGTGGGTGCCCTCTATCTGGGCTGGCTGGGCTGGGGGGCGCTGAAGGCGGCCTGGCAGGGAAGCGGGGATCTGGCGCTGCGCGCCGGAGGCGAGCGGCCGGGCTGGCGCAAGGGGGTGAAGAGCGGGCTGGCCACCAATCTGCTCAACCCCAAGGCGATGCTGTTCTTCATGGGACTGCTGGCCGCCATGGTGACGCCCCTGGTGGATGGCCTGACCCGGGGATTGCTGATCCTGGAGCTGTTCCTGCTCTCCCTCGTCTGGTTCAGCGCCCTGGCCTGGAGCCTCTCCACTCCCCGCGCCCAGCACCTGCTCGGCCGCATCCAGCGCCCGCTCAACCTGATGACGGGCCTGCTGTTTGGCGCGGTCAGCCTCTCCATCCTGGTGGATCTGCAGGGGCACTGGCCAGCAGCCTGACCGGCACGTCCTTGTTGGCGGCAAGCAGGGAGGGGCCTTGACGGACGGCGCGACTACTCCCCGCGCCGCATCCCCTTGCGCAGGTAGACGTAACCCTCCCCCGGGCTGCCCCAGCGCTGATGGGCGCCGTTGTCATAGGCCCTGTCCAGCAACCGGACGCTGTCCGGGCCGATCCAGAGGTACTGCACCAGGGTGGTGGCACCGCCAAAATCGGTGGCGCAGTGCCCGACCCGGGTCTGCCCCTTGTACTCCCCGCCCGGCTGGCGGGTCAGCCAGATCTCGCACCCTTCGCGCAGGGAGAGTTGCTGGGGGGTGAGGGAGTCGAGCAGCGCGGGCCGACGCCAGGCGCCGGCAAAATCCGTGGCCCTCGGCATGGTCAGTTCGGCCATCAGGATGCGGCCATCGGGCAGGGAGGAGAAGCGGTAGATGCGCTGGCGAAACGGCCGCTGCGCCCGCTCGGTCAGAAACTGCTCCGCATAGACCCAGCGAAAGGGGCCCTCCCCGGGCCAGATCTCCACCAGCCGCAGCTCGGCACTGGTGAAGCGGGCATCGAAGGTGGCCTGCTCCTGGCTGGAAAACTCCCCCGAGAACCAGGAGAGCAGGGGCTCCAGCCTCCCCTGCGTGGCATGGGGGCCGGGGGCCGTCACGAAGGGGACGGGCGCCGCCCAGATCAGGCTGGCGTAAAACAGCCCCAGCAGGGCCGCCATCAGCTGTGTCATCGAATCCTTCCGAGTCGCTTGCATGGCGGCGATTATATGAGCGAACGGTGACAATAACCTCTATCTTGATCAACTCCTTGAAGAGAAAACGAAAAATCCTCTCTGCAGGCGAAAGGAGGCGACGCCCCCCGGCCTGCGTTCCGTCAGATCAGCATCCGAAGCGCACAGTAAACCAACAAGCCCGCCAGCGTCAGGTTCAGAATGCGGCCGTGGCGCTGGAACAGGGGCTGCAGCAGATGACCCGCCAGGGCCCAGCAGAGGTTCCCCAGCGTGCCGATCAGCGCCAGCAGCAGGCTGACGCCCAGCACCCAGACGAATTCTGTGGTGTGGGGCAACACGAAGGTGGAGAGCGCCGTGATGCCGTATAGGATGATCTTCACGTTCACGAACTGCAGCCAGAAGCTGGTCCAGAAGCCGGGCAAGGCTCCATCTGTGCTCGACAGGTTGTAGCCGCTGGCCGCAATGCGCCAGGCCAGCCAGAGCACATAAGCCGCCCCGGCCCAGCTGAGCCAGCCAACCAGCGCGGGGGAGAGGCTGATGAGGGTGAAGGTGAACAGGGCACACAGCAGCATGATCAGCAGGAAGCCCGCACTCATGCCCGCCAGCACCCGGCTACTGCGGCGCAGACCATGCTGATTGGCGGCGCTCAGAGCCAGTATGTTGTTCGGTCCCGGCGTCATGGCCGTGATCAGGGTGTAAGTCAAAAATGCGCTGACAAGGGTCGTGGTCATGGTGTTTCTCCAAATGGGAGTGATACCTTAACGCGGCCACTGGCATCAAAAAATCGAATGTTTTAGCATTCTAAATTCAACCATTTCGATGAATTGGAGTCCCCATGGATCTGCGACGTCTCATTACCCTCAAGACGGTGATCGAGGAGGGCTCCTTCGTGAAGGCATCCCGCAAGCTCTGCTGCACCCAGTCGACGGTAACCTTCCATATCCAGCAGTTGGAGCAGGAACTTTCGCTACAACTGTTCGAAAAAATAGGGCGTCGCATGTGCCTGACCAAGGCCGGACAGAACATCATGCCGCATGTGCACGAGATGATCCGGGTGATGTCGGGTCTGCGCCAGGCGGCGCAGCAGGACGCCGAGCCGAGCGGCGAGCTCAGGGTCGCCATCGGCGAAACTCTGCTGGCCTACAAGATGCCGGCGGTGCTCGAGCGCTTCAAGCGGCTGGCTCCCGGGGTCCGACTGTCGCTCCGGTCCCTGAACTGCTACGTCATTCGCGATGCGCTGCTGGCGGACGAGGCCGATCTCGGTATCTTCTATCGGGTCGGCAACGATGCCGCCCTGCTGATGGAGAGCTTTGGCGAGCAACCCCTGGTGCTGGTAGCTTCCCCCGCCCTCAGCGGTGATATCGACTTCACCCGCCCGGATCAGCACCTGCCGGTCAGCTTCATCATCAACGAACCCCAGTGCATCTTCCGTCAGATTTTCGAGAGCACATTACGCCAGCGAGCCATCACTCTGGACGGCACCATAGAGCTGTGGAGCATAGAGAGCATCAAGCGCTGCGTGGCCAGCAACCTCGGCGTCTCCTTCCTGCCCCGCTTCGCCGTCGAGCGGGAGCTGAGTTCGGGGGAGCTGCAGGAGCTGCCCTTCTCCCCCACGCCCCTCGTCATCACGGCCCTGTGCGCCCACCACGCCAGCAAGTTTGTCAGCCCCGCCATGCGGGTGTTTATGGAGTGCGTGCAGACGTGCCTGACAGAGGAGGCGTCGCCAGCGGCAAATGCGGCCGCTCATGGCGACCAGGACGCGCGCCGCCTGATGACAACCTAGCCCTTCAATGGGAGCGCCACGACTCCTGACCCTCGGTTGTCCTTCCCCCGAGCGACTATCCTTGCTCGGATACAGCCGAGAAGGAACCCAAGATGAGCACAGGAACAGTCACTCTGCATCGCGTACTCAAGGCCCCGCCACAGCGGGTATACCAGGCCTTTATCGAGCCGGACGCCCTGGCCAAATGGCTGCCCCCCCATGGCTTCACCTGCAAGGTGGCGGCGCTGGATGCCAGGGTCGGCGGCCAGTTCAGGATGTCGTTCACCCACTTCGCCAGCGGCCACACCCACGCCTTCGGCGGCGAGTATCTCGCGCTGGAGCCGGGCAAGCGCATCCGCTATACCGACCGCTTCGACGACCCCAACCTGCCGGGGGAGATGCAGGTCACCATCACCCTCACCCAGGTGCTGTGCGGCACCGATCTCGCCATCGAACAGGCGGGTATTCCGGCGGTCATCCCGGTGGAGATGTGCTACCTCGGCTGGCAGGAGTCCCTGATGCAGCTCGCCACCCTGGTGGAGCCCGAGATCCCCGCCGAGTGACCCGACACGGGGGCTCCCCCGGTGGCCCCGCACAGATACCCCTTGTGAGAGAGGGGCCTGATCAGGTATCTCTGTGGGCAGGGCGGGCTGCGTTCTTGCAGCGACCATCCACCGCCAGGAGCCCCCATGAAACGAGTCTTGATGATGACCATGGCCGCCGCCCTGCTGGGCGGGTGCGCCGCGAAGAACCAGGTCTCCCACAGCCTGCAGGCGATCCCGCTGACCGCCTTCCAGCAGAGTGAAAGCAACCCCAACCAGCGTATCTACAAGGAGCCCGGCGTGGATCTGCGCCAGTACCACGCGGTACTGCTCGATCCCTTGCAATTCATCCGCCAGGAGAACGGCCAGTGGTATCTGCTGACTGCCAACGAGCAGAACGAGATAGGCCGCTACTACCACGCCACCTTCCAGCGGGAGCTGATGAAGCAGGGCGTCAAGATGGCTACCGAACCCGGCCCCGGCGTGATGCGGGTGCAGGCGGCCATCACCAACTTCGACCTGACCCGGCCCGACCCCAAGCTGCGGGATCTGCTGCCCGCCAAGATCGCCATCAACGTCACCCGCGAGGTGATAGGCAAGGAGCCCTATCTGCTCAAGGTGGGCAGCATGGCCCAGTTGCTCGACGCCCAGAGCGGCAAGCTGCTGGTGCGGGTGATGGACGCTCGCGAGAGCCCGGACACCACCCACAAGGATTCCCCCATCACCGCCCTGGAGATGGAGAAGATGATCGATCAGTGGGCCGCAAGTCGCGCCAAACAACTGGCCGACAACCTGGGGCGCTGAGCCGGGCCGAAAACGACAAAGCCTGCCAGGGGGCAGGCTTTGTCGTCGCTGAAGCGCAGTTTATTGCAGGTTCAGACCGCCCAGGTAATCCCGCTTGCCCAGATCCACCCCGGCCTGGCGCAGCAGGGCATAGGTCATGGTGAGGTGGAAGTAGAAGTTCGGGATGCCGTACTCGTGGACGCAGCTGTGGCCGTCCATCCCCTTGCCGCCCGCCCAGTAGGGGTAGTAGTGGCCGCTCGCATACTGGCTGAAATCGGCGTCCAGCTTGCCTTGCAGGTAGGCGATGGTCTTGGCCACGTGGGCGCGCAGATCCGCCATGGTCTTGGGATCATCCCCCAGCACCGGCGGCTCGCTCAGGCTGGCGGTGGCCACCACGGCGCGGGCGCTGTCGCAGCAGATCAGCACCTGCTTGCTCAGGGGCAGCATGTCGACGATGAGGCGCTCATTGAAGAAGTTGTCCACGTTGAATTTCTTCGCCTCGGCGTGGGCCTCGGCCTTGGCCAGACACTGGTCCAGGTTGGTCAGCATCTTGATGAACTGGGCTGCGATATCACGATTCATAATGCACTCTCGGTTGGTTGAAGGCAGTAAAACGAGCGGCTCCACTATAGCGCATCCCCCTTGCAGTTCGAGCCCGAGGGGATGAAAAGCGAGGGCGTCCTCCTTGCCCTGCGACAGGCAGTGGCCATCACCGGCGGGCAGCGAGACCAGAGCGCCGCGCCCCGTCGCCGCACCGAGTCCCTCTTTCCCCTTTTTTTGATCTGTGACAGGCATCTCGTTTTTCGAGGGGCGTAGTCTGGAGCCCGTTGCCCCGGCACGGGCCGGGGCACCCATCCCACAAGGAGAATGCCATGAAGATCTACGATCGAAACCGCAATGTGCTGACCCTGGGCCAACGGGTGATGATTGCCGCCACCGGCGCGGTCGACACCCTCAAGGAGGCGCACACCGACAACCTGACCCCCTATGAGGCGGAACATGAGAAGTGCGTGCTGCTGACGAACAGCCAGGAGCGCTACGCCCCCATCGAGTTGATTAGACTAGGCTGATCCGTTTTCCGTCACCCTACTCTTTACAATTCACCCGGCCGCACGTCCGTCGCTGGCCGGGTTTCTCTCTCCGCTCTCTACTCCTTCTCCGAGCCGCTGCCACCTTATGAGGGCGAGGCGATGCAGCTGGCCGGGATCCAGCCTGATTGCCCCGCTTCGTTGTGAACCCAGAGCCAGCCTGCCAGCTCCCGATCCACTCGAACCCGCTCCCCCGCCGCCACGTCCAGCTCCCGGGCGGTATAGTCCTGGCGCGCCTGCGCCTCCCCGGCGCCGATCGGGGTCAGCAGGGACAGGGGCGCCCACCCCTCGTTGCCGTCTGCGGTAAAGGTGCGCACCCAGCCCGGGAACTCGTCGTCCTCGTGGCCGATGCGCACCCGCTCTCCGGCCCGAAAGGCGATGGGATTGGGGTAGCAGGTGTGGTGCGCCGTGGTGATCAACGCCAGCATTGTCTCTTCCTCCGACAGGTTCTGTTTGGTGACGCCCCGAGTCATACCACAAGCCGGGCCCCGTTGCGTCAACCGGGCTCACACCCTCTGGCAGAGGGCGATCTCCCCCGGGGCGGGCCGACGACCCTGATCCCCACGATTCATTACTGTCAGTGAATTTTCATATCATCCAAGTGTCATTTCAGTGAACACATCGCCGCCCTAGACTGCTTCTCGAACCTTAACGAGGAGTCTTGTATGAAACTCACCCCTATCCCGTTGCTGGCCGGCACCCTCGCCTCGGCCTTCTCTTTCAACACCTTCGCCGGTGACATCGTCTCGGTGCAGTTCAGCGATGGCCGCCCGGCCGTGACCGGCGTCGAAGCGGTCAACAACGCGCTCAACCCCATCGGCGTCAACGTGGTCACCGTCGACATTCCCGAGGCCGCCAGGCCGCTGCTTGAAGCCTCCCACCGCCGCGCGTTGACCAAAGCGGAGCACCGCGCCCTGATCTCGGCCTTCAACCTGAGTCAGGGGGAACTGCTGGAGCAGGCCAGGCTCGCAGGGCGTGCGCCCGCGGTGCAAGGGGGCGGCGTCGCCACCGAAGAGACCGGCGTCGGCCCCTACCCCAAGGTCTATGACCTGATGGCGCTGGACGAGCGCACCCGCAGCGCCGTGCTGGGGAAATACGGCCGCATGCACGTCAACTCCGCCGAGGACGGCACCGACATTGACGAGGTGATGACGGTGGTCAGCGGCGGCCCCTTCCGCTGGGGCTTTACCCTCAAAGACGGCAGCATCGCCCGCTTCCAGATAGACAAGGTGGGCCTTGAGGACAAGGCGGTGCGAGTCAGCTATCACGGGCTCGGCATGCACGCCGGGTTGATGGATGCAAAACAGGGGCTGCTGGTGGCCTTCGCCCACGGACCCAGAGCGTTCACCATGCGCTACCAGGCGGACGTGCCCCACGCCCAGTTGCTTGGCACCAACCCCTGGGCCGATGTCGGCATCACCCTGCCCCCCGCCCCCGGCAAGGTGCAGTAAGCCGGTGCGTGCCATCTGGCGGCGGGGCCCGGGCCCTGCCGCCTGCTTTTATGCCTGCTACGCCTGCCACCTCGGGGCCGGGGTGCCCGGGGCCCATCGCCTCTCTTTCGTCTGCGTCTCTGCCACGCCCGGAGGGCCATGATCCGGGCCGGTCTGCCACGGGCAGCTCTCTGTCTGGCGGGGGATGGGGGGTGGACACCCCGGGGAACCGCACTATTGTGATAAAAGTGCGCAATGATGGCGCCATCATTTACCAGTAGTGAATTAACGGGGGCAGGATGAACAAGATCACGGCGCTGAACGTCTTTCGCCGGGTGGTGGAAATGGGCACCTTCAGGGCGGCGGCGGA
Organism: Aeromonas sp. QDB17; assembly: GCF_027705305.1. NCBI lineage: Bacteria > Pseudomonadati > Pseudomonadota > Gammaproteobacteria > Aeromonadales > Aeromonadaceae > Aeromonas > Aeromonas sp. QDB17. The sequence continues at coordinate 27,305 of NZ_JAPDBP010000016.1, read as the reverse complement.
CGACCTGCGCCTCTCCCAGGCGGCGGTCAGCAAGAACATTAACGAGCTGGAAGCCTTTCTCGGCATTGCCCTCATCAACCGCACCACCCGGCGGCTGAGCGTCACCGAATCGGGCATGGCCTATTACGGCCAGATATGCGCCGTGCTGGACAGCCTGGAGGCCGCCGACCAGTCCATCATGGCCGCCTCCTTCACCCCCAGGGGCAGGCTGAGGATCGGCATGCCCATGTCCTACGGGCTGATCCGCCTCAATCCCCTTGTCTGCGAATTCCAACGCCGCTATCCGGAAATCGGCATCGAGGTGATCCTGAGCGACGCCTACATGGATCTGGTGGATCAGGGGCTGGACGTGGTGATCCGGGGGGCTGGCACCCTGGAGGACTCCACCCTGCGCGCCAAACCCCTGTGCGAGGTGCAGCGGGTGCTCTGCGCCGCCCCCGACTACCTGAAGGAGGCGGGCCAGCCTGCCCACCCGGCGGATCTCAAGGGCCACAACTGCCTGCGCTACAGCCTCTCCTCCTCCCCCAACAAGTGGTTCTTCACCCGGGACGCTGAAAGTGTGGCGGTGGAGCTGCCCCCCGCCAGCTTCTGCGCCAACAACGGCATCGCCCTGAAACAGGCGGCGGTGCAGGGGCTCGGGGTGATCCTGGTACCGGATGAATTCGTGTCGAACGACCTGTCGGACGGCACCCTGGTCAGATTGCTCCCCGACTGGCAACCCGACCCCCACACCCTGTTCGCCGTCTACCCCTTCCACAAGGAGCAGTCCCGCAACGTGCGACTCTTTATCGAATTTCTCGTCAAGGCGTTTCAGTTGCGGTGAGCCCGACAGGCGGGAGTGTGAGGCATTCACCTGTTGGAACCCGCCTGCATGTAGGTTCGATTAGCGAAGCGTAATCGGACGATCGCGGAATTGGACGATTGCGTAATCGGACGTTCGTGTCATCAGACGTTCGCGTGATTGGCTATATAGACAACAAGGCTATGCTTGGCTTTTCGACTGAGGCAAGGGGCAAGGAATGGCCAACTGGCGGCGGGCATGGTGGCCCGGAGGAACCTGGTTCTTTACCGTCAACCTGCTGGAGCGGCGCAACAACCGGTTGCTGGTGGAGCAGATCGACCTGCTGCGCCATAGCGTTGCCAAGGTGCAACAGGCTCACCCCTTCGCCATTCATGCATGGGTAGTGTTGCCCGACCATCTCCACTGCATTCTCTCTCTGCCGGAAGGGGACACCGATTTCCCCCTGCGGTGGCGGCTCATTAAAAGCCATTTCTCCCGCGCCTTGCCGGTCAACGAGCGCCGCAGCCAGACCCGGCTACGCCACGGGGAGCGGGGCATCTGGCAACGCCACTATTGGGAACATTTGATCCGGGATGAGCAGGACTACCGCCACCATATGGATTACGTCCATATCAACCCCCTCAAGCATGGTCATGTCACCCGGGTGGCCGATTGGCCGTATTCCACCTTCCATCGTTATGTGGCGAGTGGCGTCTATCCGCCGGATTGGTGCGGGTCGGTGGATGGGGCGTTGGGGGGATTGGAGTGAACACCTAAAAGGGTTGTTCCGTTGTAAGCGTCCGATTACGCGAACGTCTTACGCGATCGTCCGATTACGCTTCGCTAATCGAACCTACGGTCCTACCTACCGTAAGAAAGAATCTGGGGTACATAAATACTGTGCTTCAAATCGATCTTTAATTTGTAGGAAGCTAAAGCGAATGCTGCATTCAAGGACTTTTCTGCTGAATCCTTATCCACTTTCTCATTTCGATGAGCAAAACCATTACGTGCATTCTTAGCTTGCGTTATCAATGCAATAACAGATGAATACTCACGATAGTTAGCAGTGCTTTGCACTTTTGATAGCATGTCATCGAACTTCGGTGAGTTCCCATTTTTATTCATGCTGCCATTTGCTTCTCTTAAGAAAATATCAAGTATGATATGCTCTATGATAAACCAAGAGAGAATTAATGAGGTGCTGTAGTCACTATTTAAATACTCGCTTTCAGATTTTGATAGAGTGTTTAAGCATTCAATTCCCTTCTCATCTAAACGTTCTAAAACATCAAAAGCCTTTTTGTATGCATCAATATAAATTTGGCCATCTCGACTTTCTAATTCTTTGAACTCAAGATTCATAGCTGAGGTTACATTAGGGCATGTCGGGATGAATGTTGTTGGTTCATCGAGGTTTTGACCGCTTTCACCGAAGAATTTCATGCACATGGTTTCATGAAGGGTGATTTCTATTGGGATAATTGGCGTGGCACAGCCTGAAGTGTAATCCTTTGATGTCAAAGCTAGTAGATAGTTAAAGACATTAGCGACCTTAATTAAATTTTTACGTAATTCAACAGTTTTGAAAAAGTCATCCTCTTGTGTTGTTGCTAGTCTCTTTGTGTTGCTTGATATCCAAACCATACCCGGTCTTGTTACTATTATAGAAAGATCTTTCCCTTTAGCAGCAAAAACCACCTCTCTTATAAAAAGAGATTTATTTTTCCTGGCATTAAAGTCATACCAATGCTCATCAGCATCTACTACAACCCAAACATATGGTTTTGGTGTAAAACCTAAAAAATAAACGTTATTCATTAGCGTTGCCTGGTAATTAATTTGAATGCATTAATAACACTTGTTGTAACCTGATGCCAGCATCGTAGGTTCGAATAGCGAAGCGTATTCGGACGATCGCGTATTTAAAGTTGTCGCGATGGGGCATATAAAAATCAACCCGGCCTAAGCCGGGTTGGTTGTATCAAAAGGCGGGAAAAATCAGAGTGCTTCCAGTCTGGCATATGCCGTCACCAGCCACTTGGCGCCGACGTCGTCGAACTGGATCTGCACCCGGCTCTGCTGGCCGACCCCTTCGAAGTTGAGCACGATTCCCTCCCCGAATTTCGGATGGAGCACCCGCTGGCCGAGCTTGATGCCGCTGGCGTCGAAGCTCTGCTGCACCTCGTTCTGGCTAAAGCGGCCGTACTGGGTGGGGCGGCTCACCTGGGTGCGCAGCCGGATCTCTTCCAGACACTCGGCGGGCATCTCGCGGATAAAGCGGCTCGGCTTGTGGAACATCTCGCGGCCATAGATGCGGCGGCTCTCCGCATAACAGATGTAGAGCTTCTCCATGGCGCGGGTCATGCCCACGTAACAGAGGCGCCGCTCCTCCTCCAGCCGCCCCGACTCCTCGGTGGATTGCTGGCTGGGGAACATGCCTTCCTCCACGCCGACCAGCAGCACCAGCGGGAACTCCAGCCCCTTGGCGCTGTGCAGGGTCATCAGCTGCACCGCATCGGCATATTCGTCCGCCTGATTCTCGCCGGACTCCAGCGCCGCGTGGGCGAGGAAGGCGGAGAGATCGCTCATGTCCTCCAGCTCGTCCGGGCGCTGGTACTGGCGGCAGGCGGTGACCAGTTCGTCCAGGTTCTCTACCCGCGCCTGGGATTTCTCGCCTTTTTCCGCCAGATACATGGCCTTGAGGCCGGAATGCTGAATGGCGATATCCGCCTGCTGGTGCAGGGGCAGCAGGGAGACCTGTTCCTCCAGCACGTCGATGAGATCCACAAAGCCGCGCACCGCGTTGCCGGCACGGCCGGTCAGCACCTTGTCATTGAGCAGTGCCTTGGCCGATTGCCACAGGTTCTGGCCCTGATCCCGGGCGTTGTTGCGCAGGATCTCGAGGGTGCGATCGCCGATGCCGCGGGTCGGGGTGTTGACCACCCGCTCGAAGCTGGCGTCGTCGCCACGGTTGTTGATAAGGCGCAGGTAGGCCATGGCGTCTTTGATCTCCTGGCGCTCGAAGAAGCGCAGGCCGCCGTAGATGCGGTACGGCATGGCGTCCTGCATCAGCGCCTCTTCCAGCACCCGCGACTGGGCGTTGGAGCGATAGAGGATGGCGCAGTCGGCGAGCAGACCCCCCTTCTCTTTCCAGTCCTTGAGGCGGCCGACCACGAAGCGGGCCTCGTCCACCTCGTTGAAGGCGGCGTAGAGCGAAATCGGCTCGCCCTCGGCCCCCTCGGTCCACAGCTCCTTGCCAAGGCGCTCCGCATTGTTGGCGATGACGCTGTTGGCGGCTTTCAGGATATTGGCGGTGGAGCGGTAGTTCTGCTCGAGACGGATGGTCTGCGCCCCCTGATAGTCGGTCAGGAAGCGCTGGATGTTCTCAATCTTGGCGCCGCGCCAGCCGTAGATGGACTGATCATCGTCACCGACGATCATCACCTTGCCGGTGTCGCCGGCCAGCATGCGCAGCCAGGCGTACTGGATGCCGTTGGTATCCTGAAACTCGTCCACCAGGATGTTCTGGAAGCGGTCGCGGTAGTGCTCGAGGATGTGGGGCTTGTTCAGCCACAGCTCGTGGGCGCGCAGCAGGAGCTCGGCAAAATCCACCAGCCCGGAGCGATCGCAGGTCTCCTGATAGGTCTTGTAGATCTGCTGATAGGTGCGGGTGACGGGGTCGCCGTAGAGGTCGATATCGCCGGGGCGCAGCCCCTCGTCCTTCTTGCCGTTGATGTAGCCCATCACGGCGCGCGGGGCCCAGTGCTTCTCGTCGAGGTTGAGCGCCTTGAGCACCCGGCGAATGAGGCGGTACTGGTCGTCGGAGTCGAGGATCTGGAAATCCTGCGGCAGGCCCGCATCCAGATGGTGGGCCCGCAGCAGTCGGTGGGCGATGCCGTGGAAGGTGCCGATCCACATGCCGCGCACGCCGTCGCCGATCACCTTCTCGACCCGGCCGCGCATCTCGGCCGCCGCCTTGTTGGTAAAGGTGACCGCGATGATGGAGAAGGGTGAACAGCGTTCCACCTGCATCAGCCAGGCGATACGGTGCACCAGCACCCGGGTCTTGCCCGAACCGGCACCGGCCAGCACCAGCAGGTTGCAACGGGGGGCCGCCACCGCGTCTCTTTGCTTGTCATTGAGCCCGTCGAGCAGGGTTGAAACGTCCATCACCACTCCTGTTTATTTATACAGGCGGGGATTATACGGCCTGAGCCGCCAGAGACCAAGCCGTGAGCAGCCGGGGGCCAGCCCGCCCGCCAACGCGGCGTCGATGAGGCCGCAGGGCTGGTGCCGATGGAAGCCAGTTTTTTCATCAGAGGAGGAAAACGGTTGCGCCTAACGTCATGAATCCAAACAAAAATGTCGATCGAGCCCTATTAATCCCGGAATTTAATTCTGCAAAAACACCATAAAACAACCACTTATAAGGCAATTTGCTTATATTTCAAACCGTTAACGCAAACGTTTTTCCTCTATGATCCCCTTGACCAACGGGCTGGCTCACTTACAGTTAGCCAGCGTGCTTTATGACCTGCCAAGACAGGTTGTGGACCCTCACATAACAATCAAGGATACGATCGTGACTAAAGTGCTCAAGCTGGCCACCGTGGCCGCCCTCACCCTCGCTGCCCTGTCCGCCCAGGCAGCCTCCGAGCCCGCCGTCATCTATGACACCGCAGGCAAATTCGACAAGTCCTTCAACGAAGCCGTGTTCCGCAACGGCGTCGAAGTCTACAACAAGGACAAAGGCGTCAAGGTCAAGGAGTTCGAACCCCAGAACGAAGCCCAGCGCGAGCAGGGCCTGCGTCGTCTGGCCAGCCGTGGCAACGGCCCCATCGTCGCCGTCGGCTTCAACATGGGTTCCGCGGTAGAGAAGGTTGCCACCGAATTCCCGAACACCCAGTTCACCATCATCGACATGGTGGTCGACAAGCCGAACGTCCAGTCCCTCATCTTCAAGGAGCATGAAGGTTCCTTCCTGGTGGGTGCCCTGGCGGCCATCGCCTCCAAGACCGGCAAGGTCGGCTTCGTGGGCGGCATGGACATCCCGCTGATCCGCAAGTTCCAGTGCGGCTATGAGCAGGGCGCCAAGTACATCAATCCGAAGATCGACGTCTATCAGAACATGACCGGCTCCACCCCGGCAGCCTTCGCCGACCCGGCCAAGGGTGCAGAACTGGCCAAGTCCCAGTTCGCCAAGGGCGCCGATGTGGTCTATGCCGCCGCCGGTGGCACCGGTATCGGTGTCTATCAGGCTGCCAAGGACGAAGGCAAGCTGGCCATCGGTGTGGATTCCAACCAGAACCACCTGCAACCGGGCACCATGCTGACCTCCATGGTCAAGTCGGTCGGTCTGGCCGCGTACAAGAGCTGGGATGACGCCGCCAAGGGCAGCTGGAAGCCGGGAATCCAGTCCCTGGGTCTGGCCGAAGGCGGTGTTGACTGGGCGCTGGACGAGAACAACGCCAAGCTGATCACCCCGGAGATGAAGGCCAAGGTCGAGAGCATCAAGGCCGACATCATCGCCGGCAAGATCAAGGTGCACGACTACATGAGCGACAACTCCTGTAAGTACTGATCCTGCAAGTACTGAGTCTCTGCTACGACTCTCAATCCAGACCGGCCCGTACGGGCCGGTTTTTAGTCTCTACTTCATGACCCGCAAGGACTGCATCATGGACCAGACAGATCGCTATGCCATCGAATTAAGAGGTATCGATAAGCGCTTTGGCGAGGTTTACGCCAACAAGCAGATCGACCTTCAGGTTCGTAAAGGCAGCATTCACGGCATCGTCGGCGAAAATGGCGCCGGCAAGTCGACCCTGATGAGCATCATCTACGGTTTCTACCACGCCGACAAAGGCGAGATGCTGATCGACGGGAATCCGTTCAAACCCCATGGCTCCCAAGATGCGATTGCCGCCGGGGTGGGCATGGTGCACCAGCACTTCATGCTGGTGAACAACTTTACCGTATTGGAAAACGTCATCCTCGGCGCCGAGAACGGCTGGCGCCTGGGCAAGAGCCTGGCGGCCGCCGAGAAGCTGCTGGGCGAGCTGGCACGGGACTATGGTCTCGAGGTGCCGCTGCACGAGAAGGTCGAGGATCTGCCGGTGGGCCTGCAACAGCGGGTCGAGATCCTCAAGGCGCTCTATCGCGGTGCCCGCATCCTGATCCTCGACGAGCCCACCGGGGTGCTGACCCCGCAAGAGGCGGATCACCTGTTCGAGGTGCTGAAAAAGCTGCGGGATCAGGGGGCGACCGTCATCCTCATCACCCACAAGCTGCGGGAGATCCTGGCCATCACGGATCAGGTCTCCATCATGCGCCGGGGGGAGATGGTGGCCCATGTCGCCACCAAAGACACCGACAAGGAGCAGCTCGCCGAGCTGATGGTGGGCCGCAAGGTGCGCCTCAAGGTCGACAAGGGCACCGCCCAGCCGGGCGAGGCCAAGCTCAAGGTCGAGGGCCTCTCTTACGTCGATGACGCCGGGGTGGAACGGGTCAAATCCGTCAGCTTCGAAGTGCGGGCGGGGGAAGTGGTCGGCATCGCCGGGGTCTCCGGCAACGGCCAGTCCGAGCTGCTCAGCATGCTCGGCGGCATCCTCAAGCCCAGCAAGGGCGGCTTCACCATCGCCGGGGCGCAGCGCCACGAGGTGAGCCAGAGCCACCCGGCCGACCCGGAGCAGGTGCGCAACTTCGGCCTCGGCCACATCCCGGAAGACAGGCACAAGATGGGGCTCATCAACCGCTTCGAGGCGAAAGAGGCCTTCATCCTCGGCTATCACCGCCGTGCCCAGTACAACAAGGGCTGGCTGCAGGACAAGGAGGCGATCCGCCAGGATTGCCAGGCCAAGATGGACAAGTGGGACGTGCGCCCGCCGAGCCCGGAGCACAAGACCGCCAACTTCTCCGGCGGCAACCAGCAGAAGCTGGTGATCGCCCGGGAAGTGGAGCAGGACCCGGATGTGCTGCTGGTCGGCCAGCCGACCCGGGGCGTCGACATCGGCGCCATCGAGTACATCCACCAGCAGATCATCGCCATGCGCGACAAGGGCAAGGCGGTGCTGCTGGTGTCGGTGGAGCTGGACGAGATCATGAGCCTCTCCGACCGCATTCTGGTCATCGCCGATGGCCGCATCGTCGGCGAGCTGGACGGCGCCAGGGCGGATGAACGCACCATCGGCCTGATGATGGCGAACATAGTTCCTGACGACGTGGCGGCAAGCCAATCACAAGGAGCCACATCATGAAGGTCACAACCACTTGTAACGGATTCGGCCTGATGATGGTCAACACACCAGTCCCCGACGATATCAAGGAGGCCCATTCATGAGCCAAGCACGTGTTCCTGCCTGGATATCCGTGGGCGTGCTGCCCGCAGTCAATATCCTGCTGGCCTTCCTGGTGTCGGCCATCCTATTCTATTACCTCGACATCAGCCCCATCGAGGCAGCCGAAATCATGTGGTACGGCGCCTTCGGCACCGGCGAGGGGATAGGCTTCACCCTCTATTACGCCACCGGTTTCATCTTCACCGGTCTGGCGGTGGCGGTGGCCTTCCACGCCGGCCTGTTCAACATCGGCGGTGAAGGGCAGGCCTATATCGGCGGCCTCGGGGTCGGTCTGGTCTGTCTGCTGCTCGGGGACGTGCTGCCGTTCGCCCTGCTGCTGCCGCTCGCCATCATCGCCGGCGGCCTGTTCGGCGCGGCCTGGGCCTTCATCCCGGCCTGGCTGCAAGCCAAGCGGGGCAGCCATATCGTCATCACCACCATCATGTTCAACTTCATCGCCGCCTCCCTGATGGCCTACCTCTTGGTCGACGTCTTCAAGCCGCCGGGATCCATGGCCACCGAGAGCAAGGTGTTCGCCATGTCGAGCTGGCTGCCGAAGATGAGCGAGCTGCTGGCGGCGGTCGGCGTGACGGTGCCGAACAGCCCGCTCAACATCAGCTTCTTCTGGGCGCTGATCTGTGCGGTGCTGGTGTGGGTCTTCATCTGGCATACCCGCTGGGGCTACGAGATCCGCTCGGTCGGCGCCAGCCAGAGTGCCTCCGCCTACGCGGGCATCTCCTATCCCAAGGTGGTGATCCTGGCCATGGTGATCTCCGGCATGCTGGCGGGCTTCTTCGCCCTCAACGTGCTGCAGGGTGAGCTGCACCAGATCAAGCTCAACTTCGTGGAAGGCTTCGGCTTCACCGGCATCGCGGTGGCCCTGATGGGCCGCAACCACCCGGTCGGCGTCATCATCGCCAGCCTGCTGTTCGGCTTCCTCTACCAGGGCGGCGCCGAGCTCAGCTTCGAGTTCGGGGTGGACCGCAACATCGTCGTGGTGCTGCAGGGTCTGGTGATCCTGTTCTGCGGCGCCCTGGAGCACATGCTGCGCCCGCGCATCGAGCAGGCCTATCTGGCCTTTGCCAACCGTTCAGCCGCGCAAGTCAAAGGAGCCTGACCATGTTCGAAACGCTGATATTGATGCTGGATGCGACCATCCGTACCGCGCCGCCGCTCATTCTTGCCGCTATGGCCGGGATGTTTTGTGAACGCTCCGGGGTGGTCAACATCGCCCTGGAGGGCAAGCTGCTAGCCTCCGCCTTCGCCAGTGCGGCGGCCGCCGCCGTCACCGGTTCCGCCTGGATTGGGCTGGGGGTCGGGGTGGGGATCTCCATCCTGTTCGCCCTGCTGCACGGCTTCGCCACCATCACCCACCGGGGTGATCAGGTGGTGAGCGGCATGGCCATCAACATCCTGGCGGCCGGCCTCACCGTGACCCTGGGGCGCTACTGGTTCGATCAGGGGGGCCAGACCCCGGCGCTCTCCGGTGCGGCGCGCTTCGCCCCCATCGACCTGCCCTATGCCAAGGAGCTCTATGACGTGCCCGTCATCGGCCAGCTCTACAGCGAGCTCTTGAGCGGTCACTCCCTGCTGGAGTATGTGGCCTTCGCTGCCGTGCCCCTGGCCTGGTGGGTGCTGTTCCGCACCCGCTTCGGCCTGCGGCTGCGGGCGGTGGGCGAGGCACCGGCTGCGGTCGATACCGCCGGTATCTCCGTGGTGCGCATGCGCTACACCGCCCTCATCATCGGCGGCCTGCTGGCGGGGATCGGGGGCACCTATCTGGCGGTGGCCCAGACCGCCCAGTTCATCCCCAACATGAGCGCGGGCAAGGGCTTCATGGCGCTGGCGGCCCTGGTGTTCGGCAAGTGGCGCCCCTGGAACGCCATGGCGGCCTGTCTGCTGTTCGGCTTCCTCGACGCGGTCGCCATCCGGCTGCAAGGGGTCAGCATCGGCGATTTCCCGATCCCGGTGCAGGCCATCGAGGCGCTGCCCTACATCCTGACGGTCTTCCTGCTGGCCGGTTTCATCGGCAAGGCGGTGGCCCCCAAGGCCCTCGGCACCCCCTACGTCAAGGAGCGGGAATAGCCCCGCCCTTCATGCCATGCAAAAGGCCCGCACATGCGGGCCTTTTCTTTTTCGGGCGACGGCTCAACCGATGGGCCGAACCAGGGCGGGTTGGTGGGGATCGCTGAGGCGCTCGGCCAGATAGTCCACCAGCAGCCGCACCTTGGGGGAGAGGTGGCGGTTGTGGGGATAGAGGGCCCAGATCCCCTCCTCGGGGGCCCGCAGCTCCGGCAGCAGCTCGATGAGCTCCCCCCGGGCGAGGTGGTCGCTCACGTAGTAGTCCGGCAGCTGGATGATGCCGATCCCCTTGATGGCCGCATCCAGCAGGGCGTGGCCGCTGTTGCACTGCAGCAGACCGCGTACCCGCACGCTGTGGGGTTTACCGTTCAGGGTGAAGTGCCACTCGTCGCCGTTGCCCACCAGGCAGGTGTGACGGGCCAGCTCCGAGAGACTGTTGGGCATGCCGTGGCGGGCGGTGTAGGCGGGGGAGGCGCACACATAGGGTACCCGCTGCGCCAGCTTGCGGGCCACCAGGGTCGAATCCTTGAGGTGGCCGAGGCGGATCGCCAGATCGAACCCCTCGTGCACCAGATCCAGCAACTGGTTGGTGAGGTTGAGGGTCACCTCCAGCTGGGGGAAGCGCACCATGAAGTCGTTCACCAGGGGGGCGATGCGGCTCTCGCCGTAGGAGACCGGGGCCGTGATGCGCAAGGAGCCCTGGGGCACCGCCTGATGGCGCCCCACCGCCAGCTCCGCCTCGTAGAGGTTGTCCAGCAACTGGCGGCAGTGGCGAAAATAGATCTCCCCGAGTTCGGTGAGTCGCACCTGACGGGTGGTGCGCAGCAGCAGCTTGGCCTGCAGCCTGTCTTCGAGCTGCGCCACCTGGCGGCTCACCTGGGCCACCGACACCCCGAGCTTGCGCGCGGCCGGGGTAAAGCCCCCCTGCTCCGCCACGCTGACAAATTCACAGACCCCTTCCCAGCCGAACATTATTACCTGTGTGTAAAAGTGATTTGATACTTAGCGTTATTATCACCAAATCGGCGGGAAACTACACTGGATCTCCGAACTCATTTCCGTTCATCCAACCACTACGAGGACGTCATTCATGGCACAGGTTCAGAGCATCAAGTGTAAAGCCGCCATCGCCTGGGGACCGGGTCAGCCCCTCTCCATCGAAGAGGTCGAGGTCATGCCGCCCCAGGCCGGCGAGGTGCGGGTGCGCATCGTCGCGACCGGCGTCTGCCACACCGATGCCTTCACCCTCTCCGGTGAAGATCCGGAAGGGGTCTTCCCCTGCATCCTGGGCCATGAAGGGGGCGGTATCGTCGAGTCCGTCGGCGAGGGCGTCACCAGCGTCAAGGTCGGCGATCACGTGATCCCGCTCTACACCCCCGAGTGCGGCGAGTGCAAGTTCTGCAAATCCGGCAAGACCAACCTGTGCCAGAAGATCCGCGCCACCCAGGGCAAGGGGCTGATGCCGGACGGCACCACCCGCTTCTCCAAGGACGGCCAGCCCATCTACCATTACATGGGCACCTCCACCTTCAGCGAATACACGGTACTGCCCGAAATCTCCATCGCCAAGGTGGATCCGGCCGCCCCCCTGGAAGAGGTCTGCCTGCTGGGCTGCGGCGTCACCACCGGCATCGGCGCCGTGATGAACACCGCCAAGGTGAAAGAGGGTGAGAGTGTCGCCATCTTCGGGCTGGGGGGCATCGGCCTCTCCGCCATCATAGGCGCGCGCCTGGCCAAGGCCGGCCGCATCATCGCCATCGACATCAACGAGAGCAAGTTCGAGCTGGCCCGCAAGCTGGGCGCCACCGACTGCATCAACCCGAACGACTTCGACAAGCCCATCCAGGAGGTGATCGTCGAGATGACCGACGGCGGCGTCGACTTCTCCTTCGAGTGCATCGGCAACGTCAAGGTGATGCGCGCGGCACTGGAGTGCTGCCACAAGGGATGGGGCGAATCCGTCATCATCGGCGTGGCCGGTGCGGGCCAGGAGATCAGCACCCGTCCGTTCCAGCTGGTCACCGGCCGGGTGTGGCGCGGCAGCGCCTTCGGGGGCGTGCGCGGTCGCAGCGAGCTGCCGAGCTACGTACAGCGCTACATGCAGGGTGAGTTCAAGCTGGACGACTTCATCACCCACACCATGCCCCTCGAGCAGATCAACGAGGCGTTCGATCTGATGCACGAAGGCAAGAGCATCCGCACCGTCATCCACTACTGATCCCATGAGCGCCCCGCCCATCGATGCATGGGCGGGGCAAGGAGTCCTTACATGAATCTGGACATCATCAGCAGCAACAAGAGCTTCGGCGGCTGGCACAAGCAGTATCGCCACCGCTCCAATGTGCTGGGGTGCGAGATGCGCTTCGCCATCTACCTGCCGCCCCAGGCCCTCACCGGCCAGAAAGTGCCGGTGCTCTACTGGCTCTCCGGTCTCACCTGCACCGACGAGAACTTCATGCAAAAAGCCGGGGCCCAGCGCATCGCCGCCGAGCTCGGCATCGCTCTGGTGGCGCCGGACACCAGCCCCCGCGGTGAAGGGGTGGCGGACGATCCCGGCTATGACCTCGGCATGGGGGCGGGTTTCTACGTCAACGCCACCCAGACCCCCTGGCGGGATCACTACCAGATGTACGATTACGTCACCCGGGAGCTGCCCGAGCTCATCGAGACCCACTTCCCGGTCTCGACGAAGCGCGCCATCAGCGGCCACTCCATGGGGGGCCACGGCGCCCTCATCGCCGCCCTGCGCGAGCCGGGTCGCTACCGCTCGGTGTCGGCCTTCAGCCCCATCAGCCACCCGAGCCGCTGCCCCTGGGGCCAGAAGGCCCTCGGCGCCTACCTCGGCAACAACCCCCTGCTGTGGCAGGAGTGGGATGCCTGCCAGCTGCTGCGCCACCACGACAGCCCGCCCCTGCCGACCCTGGTGGACGTGGGGCTGGACGACCCCTTCCTGGCGGAGCAGCTCGGCATCGACACCCTGGCCGAAGTGGCCGCCACCCGGGCGTGGCCCCTGACGCTCAACCGCCATGCCGGCTACGACCACAGCTATTACTTCGTGGCGAGCTTCATCGAGGCGCACCTGCGCTTTCACGCCAACCACCTGGGCAAACCGGCCTGAGGCTGACCCGCTCGTGGCCGCCCCGTCAGCGGGCGGCCATTCACCCGGAAACAGGAGACAAGGATGCCTCTCTTCACCACATTGCTGGCCATGCCGGACCAGTTCGAGCGGCTGCTGGCACAGGTCCCCACCGACCACCTGGACTGGGAACCCGCCAACTGGGCCGGGATCCCCTCCGAGCGTTTCAGTGCCAGGGGGCACCTCTGCCACCTGCTGGACATCGAGGTGCTGGGCTATCAGCTGCGGTTTCGTCGCACCCTGGCGGAGAGCCTGCCGGAGCTCGCCTCCCTCGATGGCTATCAGCTGGCGCTGGACCATGATTACCCCCGGCAGGATACCGCCACGCAGCTCGACCGGTTTCGCACCGCCCGCCTGCAGACCGTCGAATGGCTGAAGACGGTACCGTCCGACGCCTGGCAGCGCCGCGCCCGCTATGGCGGCTATGGGGAGGTGACCCTGGACGGTCTGGTGCGCCTGCTCGTCAGCCATGACCACCAGCACCTCGCCGGCATGCAGTGGCTGCTGATGCGCCTGAACGCCGATCTGGGCCTCGCACTTCCCCTCGAGTGAGGTGTCGTCCCACAGTGCCGCATCCTGCAAAAAGGCCCCAAGGGGCCTTTTTCATTGTTGCGATGATGGGATCAGCTCCCCAACCGGCTCACCTGACCCGAACCCGCGATCTCGCTGGTCAGCGCTGGGCTGCCCCAGTAGTTGACCACACCGGCACCGGCGATCTCTATCTTGAGCCGCGACTGGGCCCGCACCTCGACCTCGCCACTGCCGGCGATGCTCACCTCGACCTCCTCGCTGGCGAGCCCGGCCCCCTTGACGCCACCGGCGCCGGCGATGTTCAGCGCCATCACCCGGGCGGAGCCCTGCCCCAGATCCAGGTTGCCCAGCCCGGCGATGTTGCCCTCCAGCCGATCCAGCGTCAGCCCGCTGGCGACGATGTCCCCCGTGCCCGCCAGGGAGAGCACCAGATCATCCCCCTTGAAGTCGCGCAAGGCGCCGTTGCCAACCCCCGCCAGTGCCAACTCGTGCAGCGTCGGCAGGGTGATGGTGATCTCCAGCGGCTGGGTGGGGTCGAGCCGGTAGCCATCCTTGACCTCGATCTCCAGCTTCTCCCCCTTCTCGGTGAGCACCAGATAGGGCAGCAGGTTGGCCTCCCCCTTGACCCTGAGGGTGTGGCTCTCTCCGGCCACCAGGTACAGGTTGGCGGGCACGCCCGCTAGCACCCGGGTCACCTCATGCCCCAGGGGATGCTGCTGCTCCACCACGGCCCCCTCCCCGCGCACCTTGACGTCATCCTGCCAGCTGCATCCGGTCAGTCCCAGGGCCAGCACCACTCCCAGCATCCATTTCATCCCGCTACTCCTCGTTTCCTCTTTGCCGCACGGCGCGGCAGGTGAGTGGCAATCAGCAAACCCTGTGCCATATAGCTAACATCATGATTTATCTATCCATTTCAATATTTCGAGGCTCGAAGGGTCCATAACAAAGAGTCATTCAGACCACAATCTGGTCAATCTGACCACACCCGAAGGGGGGTGTTGACCCATTTTTTTGGTTGCCGCCCCGGTTCGTTGAGCCAATAGTGATACCTGGTGCGTATAGAGCACTCCATCGCTGCTTCACCCGCCAGAATCAACAAGGAGTCAGAGCGTGACCCAAGCCAGCCACTCATTCGTCCATCCGGGCCTGCCTGCCCCCACCCGCACCCCGCTGCTGACCGGCGACGATCCCGACCACAAGCGCCGCGAGCTGCTCGCCTACTTCTGCCAGACCTTCGATCTCTACGACTCGCTGTTCGACTGCCTGGCCGACGAGCGGGCCTGGTTCAACAAGGCGATCCCCCTGCGCCACCCGCTCATCTTCTACTACGGCCATACCGCCGCCTTCTTCGTCAACAAGCTGCTGGCGGCCCGTCTCATCGAGAGTCGGCTCGACCCACGCATCGAGGCCCTGGTCGCCATCGGGGTGGACGAGATGAGCTGGGACGATCTGGACGAAACCCACTACGACTGGCCCACTGTGGCCGAGCTGCGTGACTACCGCGGCCGGGTGCGGGATCTGGTGTGTCATTTCATCGAGCGGATGCCGATCGAGCTGCCCATCCATTGGCAGAGCCCGGCCTGGATCATCCTGATGGGCATAGAGCACGAGCGCATCCACCTCGAGACCTCCAGCGTGCTGATCCGCCAGCTGCCCCTGGCCTGGGTGCGCAGCCAGCCCCAGTGGCCGGTCTGCCCCGAGGCGCGCCACGATCTCGCCGCCGTCCCCGTCAACACCCTGCTGCCGGTGGCCGGCGGCCAGGTGCGACTCGGCAAGCAGGATGCCACCTACGGCTGGGACAACGAATACGGCGAGCGCCACATCGAGCTGGCCCCCTTCCAGGCCAGCCGCATGCTGGTGAGCAACGCCGAATACCTGGCCTTCGTGCAGGCGGGCGGATATGAAGCGCCCGCCTGGTGGGACGACGAGGGCCGGGGCTGGCGCCAGTATGCCAACGCCCGCATGCCCACCTTCTGGGTCGGCGATCCCAATGAACCCGAGCAGTTGCAACTGCGGCTGATGACCGAGCAGGTCCCCATGCCCTGGGACTGGCCGGTGGAGGTGAACCAGCTGGAGGCCGCCGCCTTCTGCCGCTGGAAGGTGGATCAGACCGGCCTGCCCGTCCAGTTGCCAAGCGAGGGGGAGTGGATGCTGCTGCGGGAGCAACTGGCCGGCGATCAGCCGGACTGGATGGAGGCCCCCGGCAACATCAACCTGGCCCGCTTCGCCTCCTCCTGCCCGGTGGATGCCTGCCCCCAGGGCAGCTTCTTCGATCTGGTGGGCAACGTCTGGCAGTGGACCAGCACCGCCATCGACGGCTTCGAGGGGTTCAAGGTGCACCCCCTCTACGACGACTTCTCCACCCCCACCTTCGACGGCAAACACACCCTCATCAAGGGCGGGAGCTGGATCAGCACCGGCAACGAGGCGCTCAAGTCCTCCCGCTAC
The DNA here is from genome assembly GCF_027705305.1 of Aeromonas sp. QDB17. Classification (NCBI taxonomy): domain Bacteria; kingdom Pseudomonadati; phylum Pseudomonadota; class Gammaproteobacteria; order Aeromonadales; family Aeromonadaceae; genus Aeromonas; species Aeromonas sp. QDB17. The sequence goes on along the minus strand of NZ_JAPDBP010000016.1, from coordinate 10,984 downwards.
GCCTTCCGTCGCCACTTCTTCCAGCATGCGGGCTTCCGCTACCTGGTCTCACGCCATCAGGAGCCCGCCATCGTGAACCCCTATGAAACCGACACCCTGGTCGCCCAGTATCTCGACTTCCAGTACGGTCCGAGCCACTTCGGGGTCGCCAACTACGCCGAGGCTCTGGCCGGTCTTGCCAGCGAGCTCTGCGGTCGCCATGAGCGGGCGCTGGATATCGGCTGCGCCACCGGCCGCGCCAGCTTCGAACTGGCTCGCCGCTTCGCCCACGTGGACGGGGTGGACTACTCGGCCCGCTTCATCGACGTGGCCCTGACCCTGGCAAGACAGGACAGCTTCCGCTATGCGGTGCCGGTGGAAGGGGATCTGGTGGAATATTGCGAGGCGCGCCTCTCCCGCCACGAGCTCGGTCGCGAGCAGAGCGAGCGGGTCCACTTCAGCCAGGGGGATGCCTGCAACCTCAAGCCCAAGTACGGCGACTACGACCTGGTGCTCGCCTCCAACCTCATCGACCGGCTGCGGGAGCCCGCCCGCTTCCTGCGGGACATTGCTCCGCGCCTGCGCAGCGGCGGCCTGCTGGTGCTCACCAGCCCCTACACCTGGCTGACCGACTACACCCCCAAGGCCAACTGGCTCGGCGGCATCCGGGAAAACGGCGAGGCCCTCGGCACCTATCAGGCGCTGCAACGGCTGCTGGCGGAGGAGTTCGAGGAGCACATGCCCCCGCGGGACGTCCCCTTCGTCATCCGCGAGACCGCCCGCAAGTACCAGCACACGGTGGCCCAGCTCACCGTCTGGCGCAAACGCTGACGACGCGGCAAACGAAAGAGGGAGGCCCACTGGCCTCCCTCTTTTTTTATCCGGACCGCTTACCCCTCCTGAACCTGGGGCACCGGCTCCTGCTCGCGGTAGCGGCGGGCCAGCACGGCGCACACCATCAGCTGGATCTGGTGGAAGATCATCAGCGGCAGCACCATGACCCCGACGCTGGCGGCGGGGAACATGACGTTGGCCATGGGCACCCCGTTGGCCAGGCTCTTCTTGGAGCCGCAGAAGACGATGGTGATCTCGTCCGCCCTGTTGAAATCGAGGCGACGGCTGATCCAGACGTTCCACCCCAGCACCAGTGCCAGCAGCACGCAGCTCAGCAGCACGATACTGGCGAGATCGTACCAGCCGACCTGGTGCCAGATCCCCTGCACCACCGCCTCGCTGAAGGCCACATAGACCACCAGCAGGATGGAGCTCTGGTCCAGCTTGCCGATGAGTGGCCGGTGGCTGTCAACCCAGCGACCGATGAGGGGGCGTGACAGGTGGCCCACCACGAAGGGCAGCATCAGCTGCACCATGATGACCTGAATGGAGTGCCAGGTATCGACCCCCTCCCCCTGCACATTGATCATCAGCCCCACCAGCACCGGCGAGAGGAAGATGCCGAGGATGCTGGAGGCCGAGGCGCTGCACACCGCCGCCGACACATTGCCCCCCGCCATGGAGGTGAAGGCGATGGCCGACTGCACGGTGGCGGGCAGGGCGCACAGATACAAGAAGCCGAGATAGATGGCCGGGCTCAGCCACTGGGGCACCAGGGGCGTGAGCAGCAGCCCCAGCAGCGGGAAGAGCAGGAAGGTGCTGGCCATCACCACCAGGTGCAGCCGCCAGTGGCCGAGGCCCGCCAGCAGGTTCTGGCGCGACAGCTTGGCACCATGCATGAAGAACAAGAGCGCCACCGCCAGCTTGGTCAGCAGACCGAACCAGACGGCCACCTGTCCCTCGCAGGGGAAGAAGGAGGCCAGGGCCACTACGGCAATCAGCACAGAGGTAAAAGGATCCAGACGCACGGGGAGTCTCCAGAGAAAGCGCGTCCCGCACGGGATGGGGACGACAGGGCACGGGGAAGGCGTCATCAGACGGCGACCCCGGATACGAAGAGACAAGCTTACCCCGAACACCCTGTGGTGCAAAGTTGAGCGGCAGCCTCATTTGTTTCATTTTGTTAAACGATAAAGCACATTCTCACAGCAAAACTAAACGATTTTGACCCTCCGGCCCCGGATCCGGCCAACAAAAAACGGGCGACCAAGGCCGCCCGTCTCCTGTTTGCCACATGCCGGTCAGCGCTGGCTGGCCAGGGGGCCGCTGCCCGCTTTCTTCTCGTTGCCACCGAGCTTGCGGGCCTGACGCTTCTCGAAGCGGGAGATCCACCAGTAGGCCAGCGCCGAGAAGACCGCGGTCATGAAGACGTTGATGAAGAAGGCGCGCACCAGATCCACCCCGGCCGGGAAGGCGGAGGCACTCATGCTCACCACGAAGATGGCGATCAGCACCGACACCACCCCCATCCCGAAGGTGCGCGATCCCATGCGGAACTCGCGCGGGGTGTCGTCATGTTTCCAGCGGAACACGAAGTAGGCCACCATGATGAAGATCGGCGGCAACATGGCGGTACCGGCGGTGAGGTTGATGGCGGTGTTCATCATCTGCTGCACCGATTCCGAGCCGAAGCCATTGACCACCAGCATCACGAACACGAAGACAAACTGCCACCAGGCGGCGCGCACCGGCACGCCGTGCTCGTTGAGCTGGGTGGTCTTCTCGCCGTAAACCCCCTGCGGGATCTCGGAGAAGTGGATCTTCACCGGTGCCGAGGTCCACATCATCATGGAGCCGAACATGGCGATGAACAGCACCACGCCGACGAAGCGGCCCACCAGCGCTTCGGAGAGCCCGAAATACTGCGCCATACCGGTGAAGATCTCCACCATGCCGCCGGCATAGGTGAGGCTCTCGCGCGGCACGAACACGTTCACCAAGAGGGAACCGACCGCATACATGGCACCGATGACGATGCCGGCGCTGATGATCACCTTGATGAAGGACTTCTGGCCCCCCTTCACGTCATTGAGGTAGGCCGCCGCCGTCTCGGCACCGCCCGCCGCCTGGAAGATCCAGCACATGATGCCCAGCGTCGCCCAGTTGACGGTGGGAGTCATCGCCTCCAGGGTGATGGGCTGGGCCGGCACATGATCGCCACTCAAAGCCATCAGGGCGCCCAGCACATAGATGGCGAACAGGGCAAATACCCCGTAGGCCACTATTTCGGCAATCTTGCCGAGCCAGCTCGCCCCCTTGGTGGAGATGTGGGTCGCCGCCGCAAACAGCACGATGGAGATGACTGAGGTGACCATGGGCGAGAAGCTGTACTCATAGCCCAGCATGGCGTAGGAGGCGTAGGCGATGACGTTGGGCAACAGGGAGACGAACCAGAACAGGTTCACGAACCAGTAGAGAAACGAGCCCAGATAGGCCATCCGGGTGCCGAGCGGCTTTTTCAGCCAGTCGTACATCCCCGACTCGGAGTTTTTATTGGCGGAGACAAACTCGGCGATGATGAAGACGAACGGGATGAAGTAGACGAGGGTCGCCAGCAGGAAGATGGGGGCGGAGCTGAGCCCCAGCTCGATGTTGTTGTTGACGATGTTGCGCACGTTGAACACGGCGGCAAAGGTCATCGACAACAGGGCAAACTTGCCTATGGTGCCGCGTACGGATTCAGACATGGTCTCCTCCAGTGGACTCGCGCTCCCTGTGGGTAACGCTGTGACTCTGTGATGTGTTCGGCAAGGGTCTGTCGACCCTGCCCTTTACTCTCTTGTTATGAGCGGGCCGCGTGGACGGCCTCGCTGGTGAACCGGTGCAATCTCACCGCACCGGCTCGCAATACCAGTCAGACGATCGGAGTGCCCGGCGCCATCGGCACCCGCGGTTGCAGCAGCACGCTCTGGCGCTCGTCCGGGGTCTCGGCGCAGAGCAACATGCACTCGGATCGCTCGCCGCGCATCCTGGTGGGTTTCAAGTTGGTCAGCACCACCACCTCGCTGCCCATCAGTTCCTCTTCGCTGTAGTAAGGCACCAGACTGGTGACGGTCTGCAGCGGCCGCTCGCCCCCCACGTCGATCTGGACGATATAGAGTTTGTCGGCCCCGGGGTGACGCACCACCTCCAGCACCTTGCCCACCTTCATCTCGACCCGTTTGAATTCGGCAAACTCGATCGTCTCGCTCATGCACTTTTCCTTTTCTGGTTCAACGGTTTGCGGGTGGCCAACGGCCACCCGGTTTGATGGGGTCATGACGGCTGGATGACGACCTGCGCCGCTGGCTCGGCCTCTTGCGCGCGCGCTTCGGCGCTGAGGGAAGCTTCGTAGCGGTTGTACTTCCACCAGGCGAAGCCGAGGAAGATCACGATCCCGCCAACGTTGTAGAAGACGATGGTCATGATGTCGGCGCCGGTCGGGAAGGTGGAGGCGAGGAAGCCCACCGAGAAGAGAACGATCAGCACCGAGACCACGGCGATGCCGGTGGTGCGCGAACCCATCCTGAACTCCCGCGGCAGGTGATCGAGCTTCAGACGCAGATTGAGGTAGGCCAGCATGATGAACAGCGGCGGCAGCATGGAAGCGGCGGCGGTCATGTTGATGACGGTGTTCATCAGATCCTGCGCGGTGTTGGAGCCCAGGGTCGGGATCACCATCAACGGCAGCACGATGAGGTACTGGATCCAGGCAGCGCGGGCGGGCACGCCGTTCTCGTTCAGCTCGACCGTCTTCTTGCCGAAGATGCCGGCCGGGATTTCGGAGAAGAAGATCTTCACCGGGGTCGCCGTCCACATCAGCAGGGAGCCGAACATGGCGGTGAAGGAGACCAGCCCGACAAATCGGTTCATCAGGATCTCCGGCAGGCCGAAGTAGGCGGCCAGCCCTTCAAACACCTGCACCGAGCCGCCGGTATATTTCAGGGTATCGCTGTGGACGAACACGTTGATCAACAGCGATGCGATGGAGTAGAGCACGCCGATAAAGATCCCGGCGACGATGATCACCTTCACGAATGACTTGGAGCCGCCCTTCACGTCATTGACGTAGACCGCCACCGACTCGGCGCCACCGGCCGCCATAAAGATCCAGGTCGTAATACCCAGGAAGGCCCAGCTGAAATCGGGGATCATGGCCTCTACCGTGATGGGGTCAGCCGGTTGCACGCCGCCCACCAGTGCCGCACCCGCCAGCAGAATGTAGGAGAGGGTCAGCAGCAGCATCAGGGACGAGGTCACCGAGGTGATGGGGCCGAGCATCCTGGCGCCGTTGGTGGAGACGTAGGTGGCAAAGGCAAACAGCACCATGCTCAAGGCCGTGGTCGCCACCGGGGTGAGAATGTACTCGTAGCCGAGAAAGGCATAGGAGGCGTAGGCGATGACCCGCGGCAGCAGCGAGGTGAAGAAGAAGAGGTTCACGAACCAGTAGGTGTAGGCGGAGATAAAGGCCCAGCGACCGCCGAGGGAGCTCTTCACCCAGGCATACACCCCCGCTTCGGAGTTTTTGTTCAGTGACACGAACTCCGCAATGATCAGGCAGAACGGAATGAAGTAGAAAATGGTGGCCAGAAAGAACATCGGGGCCGAGGCCAGACCGATCTCGATGTTGTTGTTGATGACGTTGTTGAAGCTGAATACCGCCGCGAAGGTGAGCGACAGCAGACCAAACTTGCCTATCGTATTGCGTTTGGAATCAGACATGGTGCATCTCCAGACCTGTAGTTATTGCCGCGAAAGGGCGGGGCATGATGTGTAGGGCGAGCCCCGCCCTTCCGGCTTTTGTCAGTGCAGAACCGGCGGCTTGTTATTTGTTTTTGAAGTAGCCGCCTTCGACGGTGACCTTGATGATCACCTTGTGCACCGGGCTGTCGCCGACGAATCGGTAGGCCTCGTCGTTCTCGAAGATCACCACCTGCCCATTACCGACCTGCTGGCGCTCACGCACCTCGCCGGCCAGCCACTCGCGGTCGGTGGTGTCGTCATAGGCCTGCTCGACCGCCAGCTCGCTCTTGGCTGCCCACTCCACCGTCTCTTCCCCTTCCAGGTAGTAGTGAACGTCGAAGTAGCGGCGTTGCCCCTCGAACAGGGAGGTGGCCGGGCTGGCCCCCTCCTGCAAGCGATAGGTGAGGGAGTCACCGATGGAGTGGCAGATGCCGGGCTTGATGTTCGGCAGGTTGTTGATGGCCTCCACGCAGCGGCCCCACTTCTTGCCTTCCCGGTAGATGTTTTTGAACAGGGTCAGGTTGTCCAGGGTGATCATGCGAGGTTCCTCCCGCCGTTGATGGTGAGATCGAGCCCGGCCAGCGCAGCCGGATTGAGGTTGCCACGGGCGATGGGCAGCAGGGTCAGGCCGAAGCTGAACGGCTCGAAGCGCACCCGCCAGGAGTCCAGCACCTCGGAGCCCCAGGAGTTGGAGCCGAGCCCCAGCACCTTGTGATCCAGATTGAGGGTGAGATAACCGCAGGGCTCCAGCTCGTTGATGTGCTGCGCCCCGTGGATATGCTCCCAGCTGTAGGGCCAGACGCTCAGGTTGATGGGGGCATCGGGCCGCACGTAGAGACCGGCGCCGTGGCGGTTGGTCAGGGTCGCCCAGCGCACCTGCTGGCGGTTGCCGTTGTCCTGCGGGAAGGGGTAGTGCTCCCACATCTCGCTAACTGTGCTCTGGAAGCTGTCGATCCAGTTGCTCTGGCGGCTGTCCTGATAGTTCTCGCCCGGCCCCATGCCGTAGTAGTGCACCCGGTCGAGATCCTGACGAATGCCCAGCTCGAAGCCGATCTTGGGAATGATGTCGTCATAACCGCCGTAGGGCTGACCGGACAGCGCCACGTGCAGCTGGCCGTTCGGGCTCAGGGTGTAGACGTAGCGGCAGCGCATGCCGAAGTCGAACACCGGCGGCGCGATCAGACTCTCCACCGTCACCTCGACCGCCTCGCCCAGCTGACGCCAGCTTAAGGTGCGGAAGTGCTCCTGCATGATCTGCAGGTGGTTCGGGTGCCACAGGCTCTCGTACTCCTGCTTGTGGTTGTCGATCATCGGCTTGAAGAAGGTGAGACGCGGGGCTCGCTCAATCAGCTCATTGCCATCCTGCTGCCAGCTCACCAGCTTGCCGTCGAGGCGTGAGAAGCGCAGGGCAAAGCCGCTGCCGCTCAAGGTCAGCGCGAGGCGCTCATCGGCAATCTGCAATGCTGTGGCATTGGGATTGGCAAAGGGCTGCAGCTGGCGAGTCGACTCTGTCAGCTGGAACTGGTACTGGCCCAGCTCGTGCTCTGCCGCGCTGTAGCGGGTCGCACTGATCTTGATGACCCGCAGCTGGACGAAGGTTTCCCGTCCATCGAGGGATGGCAGTTCGAGTTGCAACTCGGTGATGGCACCGGGGGCCACCCCTTCCAGCCGGATTTGCTGGCTGGCCAGCAGTTCGCCCTCGGCCTTCACCTCGACCAGCAGGCGGATATCGTCGAGAGTGGAGAACCAGTAGCGGTTTTCCACTTCCAGCTTGCCGCTCGCCAGATCCAGTGCCCGCACCTTGACCGGGCAGATCACCTGCTTGTATTCGCGCAGGCCCGGCCCCGGGGTCTGATCCGGGTAGATGAGGCCATCCATGCAGAAGTTGTAGTTGTTGGGGTAGTCGCCGTAGTCGCCGCCGTACTTGTAGACGGGGCGGCCCTGCTCGTCCTGATCCAGAATGCCGTGATCGCACCACTCCCAGATGTAGTGGCCCTGAATGTGGGGATGGCGGTCGAACACCTGCTGGTATTCGCTGAGGCCACCCGGGCCGTTGCCCATGGCGTGGGCGTATTCGCAGAGGATGCGCGGCTTCGCCATCGGGAACTCGCCGAAGCAGTTCATCTGGGAGACACGCGAGTACATGGTGCTCACCACATCCACCACCTCGGCATCGCGATCCTCTTCGTAGTGCACCAGCCGGGTCGGGTCGATCCCCTTGCAGCGCTGGTACATGGCTCTGATGTTGCAGCCGTAGCCGGACTCGTTGCCGAGCGACCAGATGATGATGGAGGGGTGGTTCTTCTGGGCGTGAACGTGGCGCTCGATGCGATCCACGAACACCGGCTCCCAGAAGGGGTCGTCGGTGATGCGGCTGAGATCGCCGACGTTGGCAAAACCGTGGGTCTCCACGTCGGTCTCCGCCATCACGAACAGACCGTACTGGTCGCACAGCTCGTAGAAGCGCGGGTCGTTCGGGTAGTGGGCGGTGCGCACCGAGTTGAGGTTGTGCTGCTTCATCAGCACGATATCGCGTTCAACACGGTCCATGCCGACCGCGCGGCTCTTGAGGTGGTCGTTGTCGTGGCGGTTCACCCCGTGCAGCTTGAGGTAGTGGCCGTTGACGTAGAAGAGGCCATCCTTGACGGTGATTTCACGCACCCCGACCCGCTGCGGGATCACCTCCAGCAGCTCGCCCTGAGCGTTGTAGAGGGAGAGTTGCAGCTGATAGAGGTAAGGGTCTTCGGCGCTCCACAGATGGGGGTTGGCCAGATCCAGCGTGAAGCGGCAATAACACTTGCCATCGATGGCGAGATGGTCGAGCGAGCCGCTGGCGATCTCGCTGCCCTGATCCAGCAGCGACCAGACCAGACGGTGATCCTTGGCCGACTCGCCCAGGTTTTCGAGCTGGATGTCGCAGCTCAGGGTGGCACTTTGATTGTCATCCGCCAGCGCGGTGCGGATAAAGAAGTCCTGCACATGGGCGGCCGGTTTGCCCACCAGATAGACGTCGCGGAAGATCCCCGCCATCCACCACATGTCCTGATCTTCGATATAGGTGGAGTCGGCCCACTGCATCACCCGTACCGACAGCAGGTTTTCGCCAACCTTGGCGTAGGCACTGATATCGAACTCGGCGGTGAGGCGGCTCCCCTTGCTGAAGCCGACATACTGGCCGTTCACATAGACCTCGAAGTAGGTCTCCACCCCGTCGAACTTGATGATCACCTGCTCGCCGTCCCAGGCCGGGCTCAGCGTGAAGCTGCGCTGATAGGCGCCGGTGGGGTTATTGGTCGGCACGAAGGGCACATCGATGGGGAAGGGAAAACCCTCGTCGGTGTACTGCAGCTGACCATGCCCTTCCATCTGCCACATGTTGGGCACGGTGATCTGGCCCCACTCGTCCATGGGGCTGTGATAGAAGGCCTCCGGCACCTGCAGGGGGTGGTCGAAGTAGTGGAACTGCCACTGGCCGCTCAGGCTCAGAAAACGGCGGCTCAGCTCACGCTGCATGGTGGCCGCCAGCCCGTGGTCGGCATAAGAGAAGAAGTAGGCGCGCGGGGCCAGCCTGTTTTCACCAACGAATTGGACGTTTTCCCAGTTATTCACATGTCCTCCCGGAACAAGGCAACGTTAACTGGGTAAACTCTAGATAAACATTTACTAAATATCAGTTTTAGATCGGTAAAGTTTTAACCTGATCACAGTGAGCGGATGGTTTTGTGAGCGAGATCAGAAGCGGGAGACAAAGGAGGGCAAGAATAGATGGGTGGCATGGATGTTGATGACAGCGGGCTATCATGTGATTAAATTAACTATAAAACAATATGATATGAATTTATTGGAAGAGATGGGAAAGAGATTTGCTTGGGAGAGGTGTTGCGCCACCGCAAGATGGCGCGACTAAAAACAGAGGTGTTTTACTAAAACTATCGTGTAGTACCGCGCAGAGTCAATTTGCTCGGTACCAGCACCCGCAGCGGGATATCCCGCTCGTCACGCAGCCGTTCAACCAGCAGATTGACCCCCTGGGAGCCCATCAACTCGGAGTGGATCCGCACCGTGGAGAGCGGCGGAAAGGTGAACTTGGCGGTCGGGATATCGTTGACGCTGATAAGCTCGATCTGCTGGGGAATCGCCAGTCCCTTCTCGTGGATGGCACGCAGCACGCCGATGGCGATGGAGTCGGAGGCGACAAACAGTGCCCTGGGCCAATCTCCCGCCAGCATCTCCTTCGCCAACTGGTAGCCGGAAGCGCTGGAGAAATCCCCGCGATAGAGGTCGCTCTCCTGCACCACCCCAAGCCGCTGGCCATAATCGCGAAAGGCGAGTTCCCGCAGATCCGGGCCATCATCCTGGCCACCGATATAGCCGATGCGCTGATGGCCCTCGGCGATGAAGAAGTCCACTACCTGCTGGCTGATGAGTGCCAGATCCACATCAATCGAGTCAAAATCGCCCTGAGAGCGGCAATCCACGAACACCAGCTGGGCAGACAGGCCGCGCAGCACGGCCAGCCGTTCTTCCGGCAGATGGCCGATGACCAGGATGCCATCGACGGCAGAGAGCTCACGCCCCTCGGCACCGTTGTAGCAGTGGGTCAACTCGATGTTGAGGCGGGTGCACTGGGTCTCGATGCCGTAGCGGATGGCGAGGTAATAGGGATCGTTGACCTCGGTGCTCTGGGGATAGGCGTAGACAGCCAGGAGCTGCAGCTTGCTCTTGTGCACCCCTTTGCGGGCGCTGCTGGTCTTGTACTCCAGCCGCTCTGCAATCTCGAAGATCTTCTGCCTGGTCTCGTCCTTGACGCTCAGGCTGGGATCCTCGTTCAGCACACGGGATACGGTAGCAAGCGATACCCCCGCCTCCTGTGCAATTTCCTTCAACGTAGCCATCAATACCTCGCAGGCAGCATCACGTGTTCATCGGGCAACGGCTAAAGAGTAACGAGCAATCCCTTGATAGCCCAGCATTTTTACTGAAATAGAAGCAGGGAATTGCGGCGGGAGGACAGAAATGCAAAAAGGCCTCCCGTATGGGAGGCCTCTTCTGAATAGGTGCCTGACAGTGTCCTACTCTCGCATGGCGAATGCCACACTACCATCGGCGCTACCGCGTTTCACTTCTGAGTTCGGCATGGGATCAGGTGGTTCCACGGCGCTATTGCCGTCAGGCAAAAGCTGTACTGCTTGAAAATGGTGCTGATACCCAGAATCGAACTGGGGACCTCATCCTTACCAAGGATGCGCTCTACCGACTGAGCCATATCAGCACACTAACCGGTAAAGACCACGCTCAATGCGTAATCTAAAATTGGGTGCCTGGCAGTGTCCTACTCTCGCATGGCGAATGCCACACTACCATCGGCGCTACAGCGTTTCACTTCTGA